>NZ_CFHRBF010000017.1:70992-205805 GCF_984380535.1 Thalassoroseus sp. | reverse complement strand
CTTGATCGATTGCTCGATCGAGGTGACTTGCAATCGGAGTGTTTCACTCGCGATGAAACCGGAGGGGTTGTCCTTCCCCGAGTTGATTTGCAAACCGGTCGACAATCGCGTCAGCGATGTGTCGAGCATCTTGTTGGCTTTGTTGTAGTTACGCAGCCCGCGAAGCGAGGCGACGTTTGTATTAATTCGTGACATGTAGCTGAGCCTTTCTGACTACCACTCTCTTCCCGAATCACTTCGGGGGGAATCGAACGGATGGGGGTGACCGGACTACTTCTTCAGTGGTCGCGGGGGAATCTATTCATAGGAGCCGCAATCCATTATGCGAGCACAGTCGAAATCGTCCGGGTTCGAGATCCGGTTGTGAAAATGCGTCCGTGTTGTCACAGTCTCGGAAGCACTGACCCGCGGGAGTCGCGAACGTCCCTTGGAGTGCCCTTTACAGAGTGCCAACAGTCCAGGAACCCTAAAAAAGCATCGGATCAGACCGACACATCTCTAGGATTCGAGACGGCAAGAACTCAGTCTCTGTTTAAATATCGGTTGCAAAATCGCAACAGGCCATGAAAACTGGGGGAAATAGAAAGAAAGGTGGGACTAGGTAAGGTTTTGCGTTGGCGGTATCGCTGAATTGCGGCCAACCGGCAGGATCGGTAGAACTGGAACGGGTCGGCTCGAGAGGGAAGTTGGCAACCGAGCAGCATATCCGTGCAAGGTCGCAGAGCCTAAGGGGAGATGTCGGAAAGTCTTTTCTTCTCACGAGTTGCGTGACGAGATCGTGAGAAGATCAACCCGGAACGAATCCGTTGGACAGGGCATTAGAGAGCAAGGTCGATGCGGCGAATGACGCAGAACGCGTCATCACGTCACTCAGGTTGTTCTTCGGTCGAAGTTGAAGAATTTTTTTGACCCGGGCGTTTGGAACCGCCGTCTCGTTTGATGGCGTCGTAGACCTCTTGGCGATGCACCGGGATCTCGACCGGGGCTTGAATCCCCAGCCGGACTTTGTCGCCGCGGATGTCGACGATCGTGATCACGATATTATCCCCAATGATGATACTTTCGTCGCGCTGTCTCGATAGAACCAACATGGGATGAACTCCTTTTCATTTTCAATTGGGCGACCAGGACCGGCAAGCCGACAGTTTGAAGTTGCACATGGAAGAAATCGACGTTCCGACCAGCGCGGGAAAACGCCCACGAGGGTGCGGACGAACCGACGGAACGACGGCTCTTTCAAACACTCTTGTCAACTTACCGATGCAAACCGATCGCGGGGGCGGCGGTGACTCCTGTTGGCGAAGCGGGTCAATCCTGCCCGAACGCCATCTCGCATCGACATGCCTACAGAATCGGCACACCGATCACAGAATTTCGCGATTGCTTGCTCGTTTTTTGAACAGGAGCCGAAACGAATGAGAAACCTTACCGGTTCTGTGTGTGATGTCGAATCGCCGACCCGCCCCGGAATCCTTTCATGTCGCGAGCCTACGTGTTGCGATGGCCACTCCGGTGCGGTAATTTGAACGGATTCCCGGAGTCGCACGGTTTGCGATTTGTGATCTTCCCTCCTGACTCTTCGAGATTCCAAAAAGAAGTAGCCTTCCATGACGACGCTGTTCATTGTGCTCGGAGCCATTATCGCGTACCTGATCGCGTACCACACCTATGGGCGGTGGTTGGCTCGGAAAATCTTCCAGCTCGACTCTGATGCCAATGTCCCCAGCGTGGCCTTGAACGATGACTGCGATTACGTACCGACATCCAAGGGCATCGTGTTCGGGCATCACTTCACCAGCATCGCAGGAACCGGACCGATCGTCGGGCCGGCGATTGCAATTATGTGGGGTTGGGTGCCAGCTCTCGTATGGGTGTTGTTCGGTTCGATTTTCTTCGGTGCGGTGCACGATTTCGGTTCGCTGATCATCAGCATGCGAAACCGCGGACAAACGGTTGGCGACATTGCTGGCCGGTTACTCAACCCGCGTGTGCGGATTCTGTTTCTGCTGATTCTTCTGTTCTCGCTGTGGATTGTGTTGGCGATTTTCGGTTTGGTGATCGCCTCGGTGTTCAAGATGTTTCCGGCTTCGATTCTGCCGGTGTTTTTGCAGATTCCGGTGGCCGTCGCGATTGGCGTATGGCTGCACCGGAAAGGGGCCAACCTACTCGTGCCATCGCTTCTGGCGCTTGGCGTGATGTATTTGACGGTCTGGCTGGGAGCAGGTTGCCCGGGAGTCGCCGGTGATGGCGGTGCCCTCGGTGCTGGCATCCGAAGCATCAATGAAACGCTCGCGGGTTGGCCGCTCTCGGTGTGGACTGCGATTTTGCTCATTTATTGTTACATCGCGAGCGTGCTGCCGGTGTGGATGTTGCTGCAACCTCGCGATTACATCAACAGTTTGCAACTGATTTCAAGTTTGGGTTTGGTCGTCGTTGCCGTCATCGTGACGGGATTGATCGGTGTCGACGGACAAGCCGTCACCATGGTCGCACCCGCGATTGAACTCAGCCCAACCAATGCCCCGCCGATCATGCCGGTGTTGTTCATTACAATTGCCTGTGGCGCGATTAGTGGGTTTCACTGTCTTGTTTCTAGCGGAACATCCAGCAAACAAGTCAAGAACGAGAAGGACGCCCAGTTCGTCGGTTACGGTTCGATGTTGACCGAAGGTTTTCTCGCCATCATCGTGATTCTCGCGGTCGCTGCGGGAATTGGACTCGGTTGGCCCGATCACGCCACGCTTGGCGGCCAAACCGGTGGCACACTGTGGAACAGTATTTATGCCGACTGGAACGCTGCCAACGCCGGATTGGCGGTGAAAATTGGCGCGTTTGTCGTCGGAGCGGCGAATTTCTTGGAAGGCATTGGCGTCAATCATGCGATGGCGGTCGCTATCATGGGCGTGCTCGTTGCGTCATTCGCTGCCACTACACTCGATACCGCCACGCGTCTGCAACGTTATGTGATTCAAGAGTTGAGTTCCGCCGTCGGTGAGCAAGCCCCCGCGATGCAACCAATCATGCGACCGTTACAGAACGCGCACGGGGCGACGATGTTCGCCGTCGTCACGGCATTCGCCTTGGCACTCGTTCCGGCACCCGGACAGGCATGGACCTGGGCTGATGCCGGCAAAGGCGGTTTGATCCTTTGGCCATTGTTCGGGGCTACCAACCAACTTCTCGGCGGGTTGGCCTTCCTCGTGATTTCGTTCTGGTTGTGGCGACGAGGCAAACCGGTGTTGTTCGCCATTGTGCCCGCGATCTTCATGCTGATCATGCCGGCCTGGGCGATGATTTCCCAAATTCCCGGTTGGCTCGAACCCGGCCAAGAACGCCCGCTGTTGGTCGGCATCGCTGCCGTCACCTTGGCACTCGAAGCCTGGATGATCGTCGAAGCTATGCTCATGTGGCCTAAAACCAAAGGCGTCTTGGAGAAAACGTTGCCACCACTTCCTCAACCACCCGCAACGACACAGACCCAACCGCAGACGTGAATGTTCAAGTCCGTCGGAATCAAGATTCTCATTTTCGGCCAGTCGCTAGGGCTGTTCTCCGCCGGACTGTTCACAATGTGGTATTCAGACGATTTGATGAGCTGGCTGATCTGGCTCGTGGGGGAAGAATACGCTCTCGGCGAAGACAGCGTCATCATGCTAGAGAACGGCAGCAAATTGCTAACGAATCCGACTGCCATGCTGATTTGGACATTGCCAATCTGGGCATTGGGACTGCTGCAGATCTCGGCCGCAGTGACGTTGGTCTGGCTCGGGTTAAAGTGGGGCGATTCGGCACCCATGCACGTTCACCGGATTGGCGAGGGTCGCAATCCTGGTTAGGATAGGGCTCTCGAATTCAATTTTTCCCCAGTGAGCACCACATGAGTTCCTCTCACGAGCACAATCGTTTGATGGAAGTCGAGACTGCGCTGATGCACTTGCAGCGGGATTTCGAGGAATTGAATTCCGTCGTTCTCGCGCAGCGAGCCGAGTTGGATCGGCAACGCACGGTCATCGCGGAACTGCAGCGGATATTGCAGCGAGCGATGCACGAAGACGAGGAGACGACGGAAGACACCGTTGATCAGATGCTACTGCTTGACGTGCCCCCTAATCATCGAAGATGACAGAAACGGAGACGCGGTGGACGAACAATCCCCAGAAATGTTGGAAGCCTCGATCGCCCTGCTCTCGCCGGAGGAAGTCGAACAGGCCCAGAAAACGCTGCTGCGATTGGTAGACGGGTTGGAACGGGTCATTCTCGGGCAACGTGAGTTGCTCGAATTGGTCGTGATCTGTTTGCTTGCCCAAGGGCATATGCTCTTGGAAGGTCTGCCGGGCTTGGGCAAGACGGAATTGATCAAAACCCTTTCCGCGTTACTCGGTCTTGAGTTTCGTCGCGTGCAATTTACGCCCGACTTGTTGCCGAGCGATATTATTGGCGCTCCTATCCTCGAAGACGCCGACGGACACCGTCGGTTTGTGTTCCATCGTGGGCCGATCTTTGCGAACTTGTTGCTTGCGGACGAAATCAACCGGGCCACTCCGAAGACGCAAGCTGCGTTGCTCGAAGCCATGCAAGAACGCCGAGTGACCGTGATGGGCGAAACGCACCGGTTGCCCGCTCCATTTTTCGTGCTCGCCACGCAGAACCCAATCGAGTTGGAAGGCACGTACCCGCTTCCGGAAGCGCAGCTCGACCGGTTCACGTTCAAGCTAGATGTGCATGGCGTTTCTAGCGACACTCTCGAAGAAATCATCAACACTCGCCGACATGGTCGTCCGCCAAAAGTCGATACAGTGTTGTCTCAGGAAGAGTTCACACAGTTGTTCGACCAAGTCGATCAAATTCACTTGCCACGGGCGGTCGCCGGGTTCATCGCCCGTTTGGTGTCGGCAACCAACCCCCAAAATAAAACTGCTCCCGAGGAAGTTCGCCGATTCGTGCGATTTGGGGCCTCGCCACGGGCGGCGATTGCACTCGCGGGCACTTCCCGAGCGGCAGCGTTACTGGCGGGCAAACCGAACGTCGGGTTCGACGAAGTTCGACGAGTGGCGGTGAGTGTGCTGAGTCATCGATTGATTCTCGATTACAGCGCCCGATTAGAAGGTTGGACACCGCAACGTGTCGTCGAATTGCTCTTAGATGCGGTTCCCGAAGTCGCACGCGAATTACCCGCCGACGTTCGAGCAACTTAGACTGTCTCATGGACTTCTAGGTCAGTGAAGGATGCAGGAAACGCTCGCGTTTACTGAACTCCGTGAGATAGAAACCGTAAGAATTCAAAGTTGCTCACGTCGACGGGTTCGCATTTTTATTTGAAATGACAATTACGTTATCACTAGGCGGCAGCGGCCGTTCGGCGTGTGGGGAAGTCTTCCGGCAACCCCGCACCGGTGATCGCACCGAATACAGCTGCCCCAAGCGACAAGACTAACGCTGCAAAGGTCAACCAGGCGATTTCCGTGGCGTTACCGGTGATCCAGGTGCTCGGTGAATCTGATTTGTTGACCATCGTTCGCACTGTTTCAGCTTGTTCGCTGTTTAGACCGGCTTCGGTCAAGGCTGCATCGTCTAACTCGATTCCGGGTGTCGTTTCGTTCGTCCCCACAGAACCAAATCCCATATTGACTGCCGACAACGGCATCAGCGGCACCATGACTATCGTCAGAGCCCAAAGGATTGCCCCGTAAATGCTCGGTTCGAGATAGTCGGACTCGCCAACTGTCAGTTGCGAAATCGTAAGACCACCCACGAACAATGACGCCAGTGTCGTGATGGAAATCCAAGCACCGACAAAAGTTCGCAACCCGTCAGCACCAAGCACATTCGCTAAACACAGCGACAACGCAAAACCGAGGACCGTCAGTGTGATACTCGAGGCGAGCGTGACGAAGAATCCGGCGAGCACTGCACTCCAACGAATGCGTGTGCCGAGTGAAGCGATTCCCTCTGCACCTGATGCAACCGTTCGACCTGTAGTCTGAGATCGACTTTCGGAATCGCCGTTGTCCGGGGACTTCACATCACGAATTCGACCATCACGTCCGTGAATGACAACATTCGCGTCTCCCTTTGCTATCTCGACGGCATGCTCTACGGCTTCCTTCTGCGTCGAGTGGGTAGAAACTGCATCGGATTTGCCTTCTTCCTTAATGGCCCATCCCTCTTCGTGCGTTACAACGTGTAGGTTCGTTGACACTCTCTCGTCTCCTTGATGATGTTCGTGAAATCTGAGGCAATCGGAGTGCGTTCCGAGACTTAACGCGTGAGGATGATCCACAAGGCGTGAATGATTCCCGGAATGAATCCCAATAGTGTGAGCACGATGCTCAGCCAAAAGTGCAGACCCAATCCGACTTGCAGAAACACTCCAACCGGGGGCAACAGAATGGCAAACAGAATCCGAATGACGTCGCCGCCGGTCGCTTGTAAGGTGGTCATGGAAAATATCCTTCGGTCGAATTATTGACAGGAAATGTGTGCCAGACGTTGCAAAGCACACACCGCGCCAAATCCAACCGATTCCGTACAAAACGCAAAAAGATCTCCGCTTTTCCAGGAAAAACGGAGATCTTCGGTTGATTTCCAGATTCAGTCTGTTTCGAAATTCGTGTTCAACGAATCCAACTTGGTGGCTGATTGACCACTTTTGCTTCTTTAAGTGTTAAACGATTTCAAGTTACGGTCCTTGGAAACTGAAGGTGAAGACATCGGTCAGGTTGGAGAAAACCGGGGCCAATGACAGCCGAACGTAACGACGATCTGCTGAGACGACCGCGGAACCACTAAGTGTGGTTCCTTCACGAACGACTGTGATCCCTTGCGCGAACCCAATGTTCCCAAAACCGGCCGGTTGCAGGCGGGAGTCTTGGAATCGGCGAATCGCTTCACGAGACGAAGCGGATTGTCCGCCGGCCAATCGCACATTTCGCACTGCCCGCAACGGCAGGGATGACGTTTCCACCGGGATCTCCGCAAGACTTTCCCGACGTCCTTGCCCGAGCTGCAACCGAATGACGCTGTCTTCTTCCTGAAGCGAAACAGTGAATGTTCGCGTGGACTCATTCGGTGTTCCTTGATATCGAATGACTTCCAACCGGGCACGTTTGCCGACGACATTCCCCCAGGCGTGATGAATCCGCACCTTATAAGTCCCCGGCATACCGAAGGCACAGACGTACTGTTCGTAACAGTTATCTTGGTCGGGGCCGTAACCGTCGTGCACCATCACCCCGCCGCCTGTCGTCACGCGGTTGTCGAAAGAGCAAATCGAACCGGACGGCTCCTCGATGAGCAAATCCAAATCGCCGACGCCGTTCCACGTCAGTCGGACCACTAAGTCACGTTGCAGAGCTTCGACGCGGGTTTGTTCTGCTTTCTCGGCGGCGGCGATCTGGCCGGACTTGCGTAATCGTTCGGCCGAGTCGAGCAACGCGGCTTCGGCTTCCTTGTGCAGACGGGCAAAATCACTGGCCCAGTAATATGCCAGCACTCCCTGAGCCGCCCAACGGATGGTCGGTTCATCACGTTCAAGTCGTGCCAATCGCAACGCCATGACATAAGGTTCGGGACGAGTCGGGGCAATCTTCGAACTTTGCTGATACATCCGAAGAGCGGTTTCGGCCTGATGGAACCGCGTCAGGTAAGCCGCTGAAATCATCATCGTTTGGAAGTCGGCCCCGGCGAAATCAATACCGGAGTAAACCGCCCGTTCGATGTCTTCCGCAGGACGACCCGCAATCCGCATGGAGAGGGCAAGGACGTCGTACATCCACGGTTGCGACTGGTCATTGACCAGTGCAGCCCGAATGGCGGCAATGACGGCTTCATGTTTCTTTTGTTCGTGCAGACGAAGTATTCCTCGCCGTACGGAATCGGGATCGGGTTTGTTGGCTTCGAAGTACTCGAACCAAATGTCCTCTGGATCGCCAGTGGCCTTAAGCGGCAGGGGATCGGCTTTCGACGCTTGCGGCAAAGAAGAAGCCGTCGAATCGGAAGCAGAACTTCGATTCGACGGCTGCTTGGTCTCTGCATTTTGCGCAGACTTCCTATCTTTCGGTTCTACCGCTGTTTTTTTTTGCGATCGGAGTTCTTGAGGGACTCAATCGCTTGGTTGTCGAGCTGAAATCCGTCGTCTTGCACTTGGGCGAAACCCAAACCGAACGGGCCGGTCACTTGGCTCGTGAGATTCTCATCCAATTCGGTCGTTTCTTCGACGTTCTGCACGTCTTCGATGGGCCGCCATGGAATCGGTGTCGCAGGGACATTGAACACACCTGCTCCACCACCACCGCCAGGACCACCGAACGGCTGAGCCCCTTGACCGAACTGACCGCCCTGTCCAAAACCACCTGCCCCTTGCAGACCACCGACACCCCCGAACCCTTGCCCCAAACCGGCAGCAAGTTGGTTCGTGATCGGGATGACCAAGTCGGCCACCGGGTAAACACGGGTACTGAGTTTCGTGTCAGCCACGGAAATCGGCACGATCTTCATCACTTCGTCTTCGACGATGTACGTCAGATCGTACGGTTCCAACATGATCTTCAAGGCACTTCGCAGCGTAATTTGGCCCAATTCCAAGGTGATCCGTTCGTCATCGAGGCTGATGTTCTCTTCATCGAGCGAACGTTGATCGGGCAGAATCGTGATGTCCAACGCATCCGCGAGGTACTGCAGAGCTTCACGCAGCGTGTTGTCTTCGAAGATCAACTGGAAGTCGACCGGATTTCGCAGAGCTTGCTGAATCCGCTCTTCCGACGGGCTGTTCTTCTTCAAGTCGACCGAAGCCCATTTGCGACGACGTTCTGTGAGAGCTTTCCAATCGGCAGCCGACGGCCAACGGATGGGCGGTTCGTCTGGGAATGGCACGTGGGAGAGTTCGACCTGGTACATCGTTTCCAAGAAACGGTCGTATCGTAGTGACCGCAACCGGAATGCTTTGTCCAACTGGCCGGCAGCTTCCGAGGTGAACAACGCCGCTGTCGCTGGTCCGTTCCCCGGTTCCAACTCGACAGCCACGCGGGCAACGGCTTCCGCACGTTCGAAGGCGTCTGGATCACCATGGTAACCTTCCACCATCAACGCCCGCACGCGGTCAATCAGCTGTTCGAGTTCGTTCTCTTGTTCAGCGGCCAAATCGAGCAAGCGTTGTTGAGCTTCCAATGCGACTTGACGCTCTGCGAGTCGAGCCATCTCTTCTTGCGTGATTCGCACACGGTTGGCGATTTGTTCGCCAGTGGCCCGCAGACGACGTAGCAAACCCAGTCGGACTTCGGGGTTGATATTGTCGATTCCCCGCAACACCGACTCGGCTCGTTTCACCTGTTCCAACGCTTCGATCGGGTCGGTTTGAGCAAGTGCGTTGGCTTCTGCGAGACGACGATCAATGTCACGAGCGACTTTCTCGGTACGGAACCGCTGAGCCTGTTCGACTTCATCGAGCACACCAGCCGGCGGGGCTCCGGGAGCCGGTGCGACAGGTGCGATGTCATCGTCCGCTGCATTCAGAACCGCAGGGTCATCCAGCAAGCTTCCGCCCGGTTGGAAGGCGACGTTCTGCATGTGAATCGTCTTCGCAGACCGCAACAGAACTTCAGCATTGACGTTGTTCGGATCGATCTCACGAACGGCAAGAGCAATCTTTTTCGCTTGATCGGCGTTACCGATGGCAATGGCTCTTTCACCGGCCGCGACCATGTCGGCGACATTGTTATCGAACTCGGCTTGAGCCAATCGCAACATCGATTGACCGGCAAACGCGACGCTAATGCCATCGTCTTGAGCCGCCCGATTCCACAGATTACGGACGAACGTGTTTCGATGTTGGAAGTCAGCTTGCGGCACCGATACGGACATTTCCGCACGATCACCACTGATGCTCACATGGATCGCGTCATCGGTACGACCTTTGATCAGGTAGACCGTGTCGCGGTCGGATCGCATTGGGAGAGCTTCACGCGGAAGGATCTCCAAGCGGTCGTCGTCCAGGGTAATTTCCTGGGGATAGTACACTGGAGCATGCGTGGCGGTCGCCAATTGCTGAGCCACACCCGCTGGTTGATCGAGTTTTTCACTCGCGGAATCAAACAGCACCACGCCACCGGTTTGCTGGGCAAGAATGCCGAGCAGTTGCAGGTCTTTCTTCGGCCCAACTGCGTAGCTGTGAACCGGCACGCGTTGCATGTTCAGCCGACGAACGAGTTGACTCGCTTCGCCAGCGTCAAGCAATTCCGCCATGCTCATTCCATCGCCGATGTAGATGATCGACGTGGGGCGTTCGCCAGTTACTCGTGACAACGCGGCGTCCAAGCCACCGGCCAAGTCGGTCGCTCCCAACGGAGCACGTCGGCTCAGAGTTTTGAGAGCGTCTTGAGCAGCGTCGCTGTGCGGGTCGGTCCAGCCGTTGGTAATGCTTTGAGCCGACAAGTCGACTGCCATCAGCGAGACACGGTCACCTTTCGGCAATCGAGCGAATAACTCTTGGACGACGCTCAACGCTTGTTTGCGGTGAGCACCCATCTGGCTGGCCGACGTGTCGAAGAGAACCACATGGTCTCGCGACTCTTGAACAGCCGGCAAGTTGGCGGCTTTCACCATCAACGCCATATAAGAGGTGTTGGTCGCGTCGGTCATGCTGTAGACCGCTGCGGTCGCCGACGCTGCGGTTGCCCGAGCAGCCGGACTAGGGAACGACGGACCATCGAAGGCCCACACGCTGTGAGCCCATCCGCTGCCGACCACGCAACCCGCAGCCAACACGGCGGCAGGAAGTCGGCGTCTGAATTTCGAAAAACTTTCGCAGAGCATCAAGTGACTCCGATCGTCAAATACCGGGACAAAACGACCCGTATGGTGAATCGATTTCCATTTGGTTCTCGTTTCGGACGGGCCTCACCGGTTGTAGTCCCGGCAGAGTTCAAATCGTCCACACGCGTGGTCCGACCACTTTGAATCGATAAATCCCGGAATCGCAACTCCTGTTCAGATGGTTGCAGAGTTCGCGGAATTTCAATGCAAGAAAGAAGTACCACTAGAATGATTCTACACCGCCGAAATGCTCGCGTAAAAATGGATTTCTTAAAAAAGACCGCGAGTCTAGGGAAGTCCGGGGGTTATACCGTTCAGGTTCCACGGGTCGGTTGTCCTTTTGCAACATGTGGGCAGTGCACGAGTTCCGTCCAGGCCAGCGAAACCTTGCCGACTACGCAAAGCCAACCGTGTCTCAAGAAATCGTTCAAGTTCCAACAACGTAAACAAATCGAAATCACGCGAAATCGCTCACACGTGCTGCGTCTTCCATGCAGTTCGAATTCCTCCCAATACCACCATTCATCCATGCATAAAGTTCTTTGAGACGCTCATCATCGATAGTGATAGAAATCGGGATGCCAGGACGACAGAACGTACTGTGCATTGAGAATCTCTGAAAGTGGGCATAGGAATTGCTACCGGAACTTCGCCGTGTGGATCGTGGTGGAACCGGCGAATCTGTTCGTGTTCCATCATCATGAGAAAGTCACTTTGACGTTCAACCGAAAACGGCTCTAACCGAAGGCTCAACGATGAATCGTATCTATCTGGGACTCCTCGCCTTGACTTTGTGCGTGGGTAGCGTGGGGTGTAGTGATCAAGCTCAGCTCAATGACGCAAGGGAAGACCTGCAAGAAGAGAAGAACGAAACTCTGGAAACGGAACGGGAAGCGCGTGAGGATGGCGTGACAACTACTGAGGAAGAAGCGGAAATCGAAGAGGAACGTCGTGAAACACAGGAAGCACGCGGCGAACACGCCGAGCAAAGCGGCGACCTCATCGAAGAGAAAACAGACTGAGGACGATCTCCGTAGGCATCAAATCCATTGACGTTACATCTGAGACTCACGTAAACGAGGCCTAGCGTTCGAAAGATCGCTAGGCCTCGTTCTTTGATTGGTCAGGAAAACCTGTGGGCTGCGGAGTCCCCTGTCATCGAAAAACTCGTCGAAGACAAGATATCTCAGGACCGAAATTCGTCCGCAAGAACTGGCAATTTTGTTCAAGCTGACGAAGACGGAACTGGCAGGCGAAGCACCACTGTGGTCGTTTATTGCCCGAGTCAGGCTCGCCGATCGTCTTATGTCAGTCATTTGGAACGAGAGTGCTCACTCGCGATTTAACGATCTGCATCTTCCAGGTTGTCTCGCACTTCGAGCAGTTGGACAGAGTCGGCAATGACATAACCGTTGGTGTCTGCATTCGAAATCTCGATGACAGCCGTCTTTCCAAAAGTGTATTGGCCCAGGGAGTTAAAACCGTCCTCCCCGGTCTTCTTTTGATCGACGAGTACCGTCGTCGATTGATCTCCAAAATGGAGCGTGACTGGCACGTTTGTCGCGCGGTTGGGGTTTGAGGGCCAACTGGCTCGAACTTCATAACGTCCTGGCTTTGGCAGATGAACGGTGTACTTGGCGACACATTTGCCCTTGGCTTCGTTGTTGTCGTGCACATAGGTTGGGCCGACTCGCGGATGAGTCACGTTGTTGGTTTGCCAGGGACCGATCAACTCGGCTTTGTCATTGTCCACAACCACGCCAGACAGCGTCTTGGGATCGATGCCGACTCGCCCGCCTCCACGGTGACGTGGCGGTCCGGTGTACTCCAGAATTTGACCGTCTTTGAGGAGACGCTTGCGAAGTGTCGCGTAGTCGACGTCTTGCACAGCAACGTTGGCGGCAATTGCTTGGGACGCAGCCGTCGCCGCACTTTGGCCGAGCAGCATGAAAACAGGTTCCATCCGGATCGAACCGAACGCAATATGCGATGACGACAACGCGACCGGTACCAGCAAATTCGTGCACTCGGTTCGCTTGGGCGTGAGTGCTCGATAGGCAATCGGGTATGGCTCGACGGGGATTTCGACGTTGCCTTCATTGCGAACGGCTCCATCGACGACGGTCATTTGGCAATGATGCGAGTCCATGTTGTACGACGCCAGCCCGACACTATCTTCGGGCACTTCAACGCCCTGGCAGTTGTGCTGTGTCATGACATAATCACTGACCATCCGCCGGCCTTCGCGGATATAAAGTTGATGCGTCCAACCGCTAGTGTCCTCGTACAGGTCCTTTGGCAGCCCCCACTTTTGAAACTCGGTGCGATACTTTTCCGGAACGCGAGGGCTGTTCGTAAGAAACCACATCACGCCGATCTGGTAGTTGGCATGATCCTGGAAGATTTGCTCGCGTTCGGCCCAGGTTGCGTCTGGCCAACCATAGTTGCCGCCGACGAAGTCGATGAAGTACGCGCCTTTAAAGAGGTGATGGTTGTTGGTATCGAGACTCCAACCGATGGCCGGGTTGGCACCGCTTTCGAATAGCCGGGCGAGCAATTCGTATTGCTCGGGATCGTAGACGGTCGGTTTGGGAAACGGACGCGGGTCTTTCTTCGTCAGCCACATCCGGAAGCAGAATGCCTGAATGCGATCGTCGCCGTCGCCGGGTTTGCCAGGGTTATTGTTGACGCGAGGCAGCAAACCGCTCGTCGGATCACCCGCCACTTTGTAAGGATCGACCTTCGTCGGCCAGTTGTGCCCGCCGGTTCCCGGTATGCGGATGCCGTTGTACGTTTCGTCGTAAACCGAGTTCGCTTCTCGCCCCGCATGCCAAGAGACACCGGCTCGCGCGAGCAAATCCCCTTCGTAGGTGGCATCGATGAACTGTTTGGCTCGCACTTCGAGTCCGTCTTCCATAGTGATCGAGACGATTCGCAAACCGTCCTTCTTCACCTTGTCGAGATGAGCGAGTTTCTGAACGACGACTTGGGTCGGTTCAAGAAGTTTCTCGAAACCCGCTTCGGCATCGGACGGGCGGAAGTTGCGATGACCGATCAGATTATAAAATTCGCGGGCAACCCCGCCGCAGACCGCCGCATCACCACCGTCAGTGTGACTCAAGCCACCAGAACTTAAACCGCCCAGGTGTTTGCCGAACTCGAGGAGTACAACCCGCTGCCCCATCCGATCCGCTTGCACCGCCGCCACGACTCCGGCACACGTTCCGCCGTAAATGCAGACATCGGTTTCGATGACACGCGGTTCGACTTTCTCCGGCGGGTAATAATACCGCAGCCCTGGAACCGCCGGTTCGGGAAGTTTTGCGTCTTCCGCCTGGACGAATGAAGTGGCAATCAGCAGCACGCTGGCAACGATGATGTGTTGAGCACTCAGTTTCATCTCACGCTTTCAATGGAAGGCTTTTCGGTTTGGTGGTCACAGCGAGATTTTTTACAGCGTTGTCTTACTTCTTTTCTTGGCCGCCGGATGCATCACTGACGAGTTGCCGCAGATTGGCGTCGTCACTCACGATTTTCCCCGCTGCGATGTCGGCTTCCCGGAATGTCGCCATTAGAATATGCCGTTCATCGAGGCGATCGTAATCGTAGATGATTCGGATCAGGCCATCGTCCGTTTGTTGGCCATCTGGATATGAGACGCCGGTGCGTTCATCCAGCATCAGTCCGCCCGTCCAAGTTTTGCCATCATCTTTAGAGAGATACGCGGTCAGGTGCGAGCGGCCGGTGCGTTCATTGATGCGGCCATGTTTGACCAATAACAGATTGCCCGATTTCAGTCGGCTCACGAAGAACCGGGCACTCGGATGGGCAATGTTCGTAGGCGTGAGTTCCGGCCAGGTTTTACCGCGATCGGTCGAGACACTTTCGCCGATTCCGTACTTCGTGCGAGCCAGCAACCAGAGTGAGCCATCGTTCCGTTCGGTGATGATATGCTCGTCAAACGCACGAACATTCTTCGGCACATTGCATGCGCCCCGCAGTGTCCAACTTCGACCGAGGTTTGTGGACACGATCATTTTGGCACTGTTGTCGGTCTCTCGCCACGTGGAAGCCGGTAACACCCACTCCCCCGTGCTGAGTACGACGGGTTTGCACATCATAATGCCGTCGGTGAGGCGTCGGGGTTGACTCCATTGGGGCTGTTCGTTGTCAGGGTTATCGGTGTGAATGCACCAGACGCCGGCGACCGAACCCTCGTGACCTTGCGACTGCGCCCAGAAGACAAACATGCGTCCGGTCGGTGCGACCCATACTTCGGGATCGAACGTTCGCACGGGGGCAGAGCCGTCAGGATCAACAACAAGGACTTCCCGCCAGGTCTTCCCGTCGTCACCGCTCGTCGACAGCACCACATAGTTATTTTGATCTTCACCCGGCGTGACACCCGCGTACCAGTTCGCCCATAGTCGGCCATTCGGTGCGATCGCCATGCTAGGAATACCCTGAAACGCTCGATTGTTTGTCGCGTGTTCCGGTGCTTTCGGCGGACCGACGTATGCAGGGGTTTGTAGAAACTGATCCGCGAGACTCAAGTTCGACAACGTGTTCCGTAGCTTCTTCGCCTCATCTAGGTTCTCGGGTAGAGCTTCGTCGTGGAATGCAGGCAGCAGATGTTCCCAGACCAAGTCGAGTTGCTGCTGCATGTTGCCGGTCTTGGCGGTGATGGCGATCACGGCATCTTGCTTCGGCAAGACGATGCAGAATTGACCGTCCTTCCCATCGCCGCGGTAGGCTCCATGTCGGCATTGCCAAAACTGGAAGCCATAACCCTGACTCCAATCCGGATTGCGGGCGTGGCGTGCGTTGCCGTTTTCGACCTGCTTGCTCGTCGCTTCTGCGACCCACGCGGCGGGGATGAGTTGCTTGCCGTCCCACTTGCCTTTTTGCAAGTAGAGTTGACCAAATTTCACAATGTCTTCCGTTCGCAAATACAAGCCATAACCGCCGATCGAAATGCCCTGCGGACTGGCGTCCCAGGTTGGTTTTTCGATGCCAAGCGGTTCGAATAACCGAGGCGTTAGGTAGTCAAGCACGGTCTGCCCGGTGACTTTTTGCACGATAGCCGACAGCATGTAAGTCGCCGGCGTGTTGTACATGAACGATGTGCCAGGCTTGTGTGGCACGGGCTGCGAGAGAAACCGCTTGGTCCAAACTTCGTCACCCTGCCACCACGGCTCGGCGTCGTGCCCCGTTGACATCGTCAGCAAATCACGCACCCGCATCGACTTCAGATTCTCGGACGGTTCTTCGGGAGCATTTTCCGGGAAGAAACTGAGTACCTTGTCATCGATGTTAAGTTTTCCCTCCGCAACAGCGAGTCCCACAGCCGTCGACGTGAAACTCTTACTGAGCGACCACAGAATGTGTGGCTTGCTAGCAGCTTCAGGTTCCCACCAACCTTCGGCGATCACATTTCCGTGTCGAACGAGCATGAAACTGTGCATCGAATCGACGGTTTCATCGGCGGCTTCCACAAAAGCGCGGATCGCCGACGACGAAACACCTTGCGATTCCGGCGTGCTTCTGGGCAACTTGGCGGACTTTGTCGCTGCCTTCGGTTTCAATTGTTGATCGAGAAAACTCACGAGACGTGGCCGATTTTCGCCGCGGAAGAACTCGTCACCCCCGTGCCCGGATTTTTCCAGCACGTGAAACGTGACAGGAAGGTTCGCATTTTTGTAAACATCGACGATGCGTTCTGATTGGCCTACTAAAACGGTGTTGTCTTGGGCTCCGTGGAAGATCAGTAGTGGTGGATCGTCTTTAGTGACGTGAAATGCCGCTGAAGCCAATCGTGCTAGTTCGACTTTTTCATTCGCCGGTCCACCGAGCAACAAGTTCACGACCGAACCTTTCTTGATCGTTTTGTGCGGTTGGGTTTTGGTGCGTTGAATGAAGTCGGTTGCACCGTAGTAATCAACGATGGCGTCGACTCGCGAGGAATAATCGAGATTGCCGCCAACAGTCCCTTCAAGTTCCGGCACGCCCGTCGTTGTCCCCAGAAGCACCGAGAGTTGGCCACCTGCACTCGCACCTGCAACGGCGATTTTTTTCGTGCTGTAGCCGTACTTGTCAGCATTCGCCCGCAACCAGCGAACGGCCGATTTGCAATCATGAATCTGTGCGGGGAACGTTGCGACATCCGTTAGCCGATACGAAATACTTGCGACGGCGTAACCGTGTTCGGTCAGCCAAGACACGTAACACCGATCCTTGCTACCTGCCCGCCAACCGCCGCCATGAATCCACACGACCAGCGGCGGTTCTTTTTCCTTCGGCAGATACAAATCGAGCTTCAAGCTGTGCCCATCGACATTTGCAAATTCGATATTCTTGTGAGTGGGCGACGGTTCGGCTGCTTGTAATCCACTCATCGAAATCCCGATGAGCAGGGCCAGCGTGATGACGGTTCGCATTCCGATTCACCTTATTATTCGCAAGTGTGCTGCGACTATTTGACGACCTTGTTGACCTTGGCATAAACGGCGAACGCCGTATCCCAACTGACATCTTCTTTCGGAGCGGTAAATACGATGTCCCAATTCACTCCGTCTTCGCTGCGGCGAATGTCGTAACGACGACGTTCGACGTTGATGATCGTTCCCGATTCCGCTTCGACGAACCGCCCGCCGGGTGTCGATTTTGGCAAGTCGGTCCAGGTGATACCGTCTTTGCTTTTACGACCGTGACTGCCTTTCTGTGCGGTGAGCCAGAACTCGCCTCTGACGAAACTCAACCCCCGCCACGACTTGCCCCACCCTTTCAGGCCGTGTTCGTGGAGCGTCCAAGTTTTGCCGCCATCGGCCGAACGCGCGACGTGATCTTTGAAGCTGACGAGAAACACACCGTTGCCGAACGCCACCACTTCCTGACTACCGCCTGCCGCCTCGGGAATGCGACTGTGCTTCCAGGTCCGGCAATTGTCATCGCTGTAGAACACGTGCTGATTATCGCCGACGACAACGAACCGACCTCCGTCGTAATCGCCGAACCCGCTAATCATGTGGTGGGTTTTGCCACCGTCGAGCAACGGCATCACTTTGTGAGCGTTCCACTCCGAGAAGGTCTCACCCGAACTTGTCACGCCCCGCCATTGGTCGGCGCTCGTCAGTAGAACTCCGTTTCCACCAGCCGCGCCCCATACGCTGCCGAGTTTAGCGGGAGACTTGTTCAAATGAGTCCAATGGACACCGTCGTCCGAACCGATGTAAACACCGGGTGTGCCCCACCCCGAGAACACACCGATCACGCCGTTCGTCGCTGCCATTCCGTAAACCGCAAACGTCCCGTGCCAGCCGCCATCTTCGAGCGAGTCCGTGCCGAGGAACGTTTGCTGCCAAGTTTTGCCGTCGTCCCGAGAGACCAGCACCCGCATCCCCTGTTTCGAACACACCGCGAAAACTGGCTCTTCTATCTTCGGATCGAGCTGTGCACCGTACGGGATGTCCTCGCGAATCGGTGCGTGTTTCTTCTGTGCGAACGCCGGAGACGAACTGGCAATCAGCAGCAGAAGTATCCCAAACGCAGCGTGTTTCATAGTGAATTCCCAATGCCGAGGAGCGAGGCGGGACGGACCATGCGTGATTAGTTATCGAGGTCGGTGTCTAAATCGACCCAAGTTTTTTCCTCGAATGATTTCAGCACGGCATCCGCAACCGCTTGGGCACTGGCACCATGATCGAAGCCGGGAATCGCGTCGCGTCCTTCCACAATGGCTGACACGAACTCGTAGACCAAGTCGTAACGGAACACGGTGCTCGGCACACCTTCGTGCGGTTTGCGGGGGCTGCCTTCGATGACGAGGAATTCATCCGGCACGGGCATCTTCTTAACGGGATCGCCGTTGAGACCGACGAGCACGTTGTTCGGGTCCGTGAGCTGATACGCCGCTGACCCCTTACTGCCGTTGACTTCGGCCCATTCGTATCCGAAGCCATCGTTGTGATAGCCCTTCATCAGCGTGCTGCCTTCCCAGACGCCGACGGCTCCGTTCTCGAATTGACCGATGAGACTCGACCAGTCATCGACTTCACTCGGCGGGCAGTCTTGACCATCCGCGGTTTTGTCACGCGGAGCGAATTGAGCGACCGCACCGCAGATGCTTTTGATTGGCCCGAGTAAGTCTTGAGCGAAGTCGATGCGGTGAATCGTCATGTCGAACAAGTCGCCCGCGCCGGCGGTCTTCTTGTACTGACGCCAACCCCAACTTGTTTCGGGCCAATCGAGGAACCGTTGGCTGCGGAAGTGTCGCAACTCTCCGAGGGCACCACTTTTCACCAAATGCCGGACGTACCGCATCGACGGAGCAAACCGGTACGTGAACGCCGTCATGTGTCGCAAGTTCCGGTCGCGAGCGGCTTGGTACATTTCCTTGGACTCTTCGTAGTTGAGCCCCAGCGGCTTTTCGCACATCACATGCTTCCCACCAGCGATGCACGCCAATGCGATCTCACGGTGCGTGAAGTTCGGTGTGGCGATGATGACGGCATCGACATCGGGATGGTCGGCGATTTCCTGG
This sequence comes from Thalassoroseus sp., assembly GCF_984380535.1. Lineage (NCBI taxonomy): Bacteria > Pseudomonadati > Planctomycetota > Planctomycetia > Planctomycetales > Planctomycetaceae > Thalassoroseus > Thalassoroseus sp. The sequence continues at coordinate 186,457 of NZ_CFHRBF010000017.1, read as the reverse complement.
TATGCCGTGGTGGCGAAGAACTGGCCCCATTCGGATTTGCGTTGTTCCAGCAGCGTTTCGTTCGGATCGCACACTGCGACCAACTCGGCTCGCGGGTCGATGTTGATGCCGGGGACATGGTGATAGTCGGAAACGGCTCCCGCGCCGATAATGCCAATGCGGACAGTCTGAGTCATCGGATTTACCTATTGGAACGTCAACTGAAGAATTTGGGGGCTCATCAATACGCAATGAGCGACAACGGAGCGGTTTATGTCACCACGTCCCAACATCAAAGCCTTTACAAGGCCCTATTTGTGTGGGTTCAGATCGACTAAGCAGTCTTACCGCGAGCCGACATACGATGCAACCAAGCCGCGGGGTCACTGCCGACGGAGTTGTTGAACGAGTTCCAACGCTTGGTCGGCATTCTCGATTTGGCCGTCGAGTTGGGCATCGCGAACCGCATCGAGCAGGGCTTTGAATTCCTTGCCCGGTTTGAGGCCGAGTTGGATCAAATCGTGTCCCCCTACCAACTGCGGGGGATCGATTTCTTCCGCCGTGTGCGTTGCCAAATAGTCCCGACAAAACTCGACGGGTGCCACATCGTCACCACGTGCGATGCGATCCGCTTGCATCAGCGACAGCAAATCGTTGATCCCCGGAGCCGCCAGGATGCGTTTGAGCCGATGGGCTGGCAAGCGGTCGGCGTCTGCCAAACTCTCGCGGTGTTCGAGGAGCCAGGAGATTTGGGCAACATCGTCGTTAGAAAGTCGCAAACGTTTTCCCAGTCGTTGAGCCAATGTGGTCGGCGATCCCGCGTCGGGCAGCCGATGCCATAGGGTAGCAGCCGCGAGTGGGAAACTCGGCTCCCGGAGATTTCCAAGTGCCTTGAGTGTGGCTTCCCAGGAATCGAGTTCATTGTGCAATAAGGTTCGAAACTCCGGAAAGATAACCGGGAGCAAATCCGTCTCCGCAAGCATCTCGATCGCCCGTTTGCGATGGCGGTCAATCAGCATCCGGCGAAGTTCTTGCGCGATTCGCTCCGCACTGACAACGGTAAGTTGCGACGCCATCTCGCACACGGCGGCCTGGGTGGTCTCGTCCAGGCGGAAATCGAGCGTAGCGGCAAAGCGGACGGCCCGTAGCATTCGCAGTTTGTCCTCGGTCATCCGTGCATGAGGATCACCGATCGCCCGAATCACACCAGATTGTAAGTCCGCTTCACCCCCGACATAGTCCCGAATCGCGTTCTCCAACGGGTCGTAGAACATGCCATTGATGGTGAAGTCCCGTCGCTTGGCGTCCTCCTCAGCGGAGGTAAACACCACATCTGTCGGTCGGCGGCCGTCTTCATAGTTGCCATCGCTTCGGAAAGTGGCGACTTCGACATGCTCAACCCCCTTCGGAGCCAACACCACAATGACTCCAAAACTCGCGCCAATGGAGAGTGTGCGTTTGCGGCCGAATAACTCTCGGACTTGGTCGGGAGTCGCATTGGTGGCGATGTCGTAGTCTTTCGGCGTGCGACCCAGTAGAAAATCTCGCACACATCCGCCCGCCCACAACGCTTCAAAACCGGCATCACGGAGCGTACGGACAAGAGTTCTGGCGTAGTCGCGGTTGGGGTCTTCGGCCGTCATTTGGCTCATGTTCTATTGGTTATCAGCAATAAAAAAGCCCCAGCGTGCAGACGCCGGGGCTTGTCGATGAGACGTCGTGATTAATTCTTGTTGTCGACGCTAGCACCATCAAACCCGGCATCCGCCAATGCGGAAACGGCTTTGTTGGCGTCGAATTCATTGTTGAGTTTCACTACCACGCGGCGATCGTTGATTTCGCCTTCTTTTTCTTGTGGCACAAGTTCCACTTCTTCCACACCGTCCAAGCTGGTCAGTGTTTTCTCGACCGTAGGATAGCACCCGAACGGACAGTGCATGCCGGGAACTTCCAATGTCAAAGATTCACCAGCGTTGTAAACAACCGGAGTAACAGCCGCAGTTGTTTCCGTTTCACCAGTTGCTTCGGGGGCCGGTGCACTTGTTCCGCAGCCAACGGCGAACGTCAACATCAAACCGCAAATCGTAAGTGTCTTCATAAGATTCCTAAACCAATAAAGAGGTGGAGAGATCGACTCCGTTCAACAATGAATTGTGGTGAACCAATACCGACATCGCAAGGTTCATCACCGACGGAAATCAATTGTCGCAAGGGACCGTCGTCTCTGCTGTGAATTAGCTCACAGATTTGACAAGGTTGACGGGATGTGTGTTCAGCGCGAAAATAGAAATCATGCCACAAACTGCAAGTGCCATTTGGAAAGGTCTTCGAACCATGCGATTTTTATCTCTCGCTACAATTGTCTTGGCTACCACATCCGTCGCAGGTGCGGCGACCATTGAAGGGGAATATCTCGAAGCACGCTCTTGCAATGTGTATACCGGTCCCTGCTTTGCAAACGGAGAAATGGAACTCGCCGGAAAAGAAGCACTTTTGGCGTGGAAAGTCGACAAGGGTTCCTGGGACAACGTCGATTTGGCTGGGTGTGGAGTGGCGTTAGTAGTGTCTTCCGACACCACACTCGGGGATGACGGTGTCTTCCCAATGAAGGACGGCAAAATCGAATCGGTGGTCTTGGTCGACGAAAAAGCCGATCGCGAGCAGCAACAAGCGTTGGTCGCGTTTGTGAAAGAGTCCGCCGGCAAACTCGCCGCAAATGTGCAACACATTCAACGTGTGCCGTTTAAGCTCGAGAACGACCATCTCAGCAGCAGCGGTCGTTTTGAAGCGGGCCAGATTGCCAAAATCGAAACTCGTCAGCTGAAAAAAAACGACTGCGTTTGTTCGAATGAAATTGTTTTTTATCAACCGCTGGTCAAAGTGGAGAACGCTCATCCGGCGTTTTCTCTCGACAACACCTTCCGTGGCAAAGGTTTGCAGAAATCTTGGAGCGGCGGCGGAGAACGTGGCGCGTTTTTGGCCACTTTTCGGAAGTGATCTGTGAATAAATTATCGAGAGCCGAATGATTCCCGTTCGGCAACATCGCAAGTTGGTGGATGGAGTGCTAAAGTGAAAGGCCAGTATTTTCCTGATTGCGCCTTCGATCTATCCACGTTTGCATGAACGATTCTACAACGACAACTCCACCCACCCAAACGCCCGAGGAACGCGCGGAGATTGAGCCGATGGACCCGCAATTGCGGACGATCCAACCGGGCGGGGGTGTGGTGATTCAGCTCGAACAGGCCTGGGGAAGCATTCGCCGTGCCTACCTGAGGACATTCCGCAAAGGTTACGTCAAACGGATGGAATCGCTCCGGCAAGGCGATACCAACCCCTGCCCCCATCCGGTGCTTGACCCTCGCGATCTCAAATATCACCAGAATCAACCGGGGTATTATTGGAGTCCAGAACACGATCCCTTCAAGTGGCGTGATCGTATCCCGTTTGCACGTGTGGGTTTAGCCGAATTGTTGGTGTTCTCGCTGATCTTCTTCGGCTTGGCGGGCGGGCTGGCGTGGTACATGTTGGCGATGCCGTTGACGACGCTCGAGAAAGTCATCGGATGGATTCTTGTCGCAACTTCAACCGTCATCGGCGGCCTGATCGTATGGTTTTTTCGCGATCCCGAACGCAAAATCGCTCAAGAACCCGGTTTGGTTGTATCGCCCGCGGATGGTTTGGTCGTCGCAATCGACGAGATTCCCCACGATGATTACATCGGTGGTCCGGCAGTGATGATCGGAATTTTTCTTTCCATCTTCAATGTTCACATCAACCGGTCGCCAGTCGACGCGAATGTGATTGCGCTTCGCTATCGTAAGGGTAAGTACCTCAATGCGTTGCGTCCTGAATCGGCCCGGGAGAATGAACAACTCGCCGTTCGCTTGGAAGAGAAAGCCGCACCCTATCGGCGGATGATCGTCCGACAGATTACCGGTGCGATTGCCCGACGAATTGTATGTTGGCTTAAACCGGGAGACGAACTCGACCGCGGAGAACGGTTCGGAATGATCAAGCTCGGTTCGCGAACAGAACTCGTGATTCCGGCCGATGCGAGTTTGTCCATTCGCACGAAAATCGGTGAAAAAGTCAAAGCCGGTAGTTCCATCCTCGCAGAGTACAAAGACGACTTTGCAGGCGATCCATCCTGAACAGCTTGAATCAGTAGCGTCCTCATGAGCAAAAAGCAAAAGATGTTCGCCGTGTTGCCGACGATGCTCACGTTGTGCAATGCCGCCTGCGGTTTCGGTGCGATTACCTTCGCGGCGAAACTCGGCCCGACACCCACCGGTAACCTCGGCGGCAACGAACTTTTGATTGCCGGGATGCTGGTGTATTTGGCGATGGTGTTCGACGCCTTCGATGGTTCAGCGGCTCGGTTGTTCAATCAAACGTCGGACTTTGGAGCCCAGTTGGATTCGCTGTGCGACGCGATTAGTTTTGGCGTCGCGCCGGCATACTTGATGTTGCAAATCATGGTGCACTCTTTCGGCGACGATGCGATTGCCGGGCTCAACTATCATCCGCGATTGCTATGGGTGATCGCGGTTTTGTACGTGATGTGTGCGATTTTGCGTCTCGCCCGCTTCAACGTCGAAACAGACGAAGACGATTCCCACGAGTTTTTCAGCGGTTTGCCGTCTCCGGCGGCGGCGGGTGTGGTCGCATCGTTTCCGATCGCTTTGTACGACCTCCGAGACTTGGCCATCGTGGGTGAAGGCACAGTCGCCCAGGATGCCGCCCGGTTCCTGTTGCCGACAATAAAACTCTTGATTCCGATGATCGTCTTGGCCGTCGCGTGTTTAATGGTCTCACGGTTTCGCTACAGCCATGTGTTCAACCAACTGTTCCGTGGTCAACGAAGTCGTCGACACATCATTCAATTACTGCTGACAGTGATCACAATTTTTCTGGTTCGCGAGTTGGCGGTTCCGGTGTTTTTCTTGTACTTCGCGTTCTCCGCTCCTCTGACGTCTGCTTGGCGTGAGATCATGCCAGACCGCAACAAACCGGCGTTCCAGTCGAACCAAGAAACACCGTCGCTATAATCCGTGGAGTGTCGTCTGCTGATGTCGTGTTGATCGTGAAAACGCTTGTGTTTTCCGACCGCCGCTAGACATTCATCGCGACGATCCTGTTCAGCAACGCTCGCGTTGTTAGCCCATCGAATCGGCTGATTTGGCCGAATTGCACTGGAAACCGCTGTAAACGGCACCATCGGCGAATCGGACTCCCCACCGATTCGCTAGTGGACATCGCCTATTGATTCCGATACGATCAATAGCTCTTGATCGGATATTCATATTCTCTTTGCATTCCGATTTCACTTCTGAACTCTCGTCCGTCGCTCATCGGAAGTCTGAAGCATGCAAGCGCGAAATCAGGTTCTCCCGGTTGCCATCTCAACCGTTCTACACGGTTTGGTGTTGTTCGTTCTGTGGAAGATCGTCGTCGAGACTCCTGCCGATCCCGTGCCTCCGGCCCTTGAGACCGTTCTGAATGAAGAGCGGATTCAGGAAGAATTCCAACAGGAACTCGACGAACAACTCGAAGCCGCCGAGACGGTGAATTTCGTCGCCGGTGGTTCGGTTTCGACAATGGTCGGCGCGACCTCCAGTCCGGTGGCACCGTCGACGAACATTGAAACATCTGAGTTGCTCGAAGACCCAGAGATCGAAGTCGCCTCGACCGATATCACCCGCCCAGGTGATGGGGAAGTTTCTATCGATATCGGTGAGGGGGAAATCAGCGGTGAAGTCGGAGCAGTCGTCGCTGGTTATGGCCCGGCATTGGACCGCTTGGTTCAAGAACTCATGCGGATAATGCGGAGTGAAAAGGTGCTCGTCGTTTGGATGTTCGACGAATCCGAAAGTATGAAGGACGACCAAGAGCAGCTGAAGTCTCGGTTACACCGCGTGTACGAAGAACTCGGGCTGGTCGAAACCGATTCGCGGGCCTTGGGTGAGAAGAAAAAGCTGGAAGATATTCTCCTGACGGCGATTACCAGCTTCGGCAACACCGTTCATGAGCAAACACAACAGCCGACCGGCAAACCCGACGAGTTGCTCAAAGCGATTGAACGCATTCCGATCGACAAGTCCGGTGATGAAAATCTCTGTGCGGCGATTCTGCAGGTCATCAATCGCTATCATCCCACCGCGTCCCGTCAAAAACGCAAATTGGTTCTGGTGATTGTCAGTGATGAATCCGGCGACGATGGGCAGTTGGTCGAGGAGGCGGTATTCGCTGCCAAGAAAGCGAAGTCGCCGATCTATGTCCTTGGACGCGAAGCGGTCTTTGGTTCGTTGTACGCCCATGTCAAATGGAAGCAACCCGAAACGGGGCGGACGTTCTACTTGCCGATCCGACGCGGACCGGAAACACCATTCGCCGAACAACTTCAGTGGGACGGTTATCGTCGTCGCCGCGATTCGCAAATGAGTGGCTTCGGGCCGTACGAGCAAGTTCGGCTCGCACGTGACACGGGCGGAATCTTTTTCCAGCTGCCGGGCGAGCAAGAAAACCTCAACGATCTCGACGACCGCAAACTCAACATGCTCAATCTGCGAGAGTATTTGCCGAATCTCGATTCGCGTCGGGAATATGCTGCCGATCGCGATTCGAGCCCATTCCGCAAAGCGATTTGGGACGTGATCGCATTGCTGAACCCCTATAATCCCGATGCTTCCAAGTTCCTAGAGATTCCTGATCCCGACGTCACTCGCGAGCAGTTCCCTGCGAATCCGAACGAGTACGGACCACGTGTTGCGAAACGTCTTCAGCAAGTGGTTTCGATATTGGGAGTCGTGAATCAGGCTCAGCAATATCTTGAGAAGGTCCGACCGCTTCGGGACAAGGAACCATCGGTTCGTTGGCGGGCCAATTACGATCTCATCGTCGCCCAACTTTGGTGGTATAAACTGCGACTCTTCGAATACGGGTTGGCGGTGGATCAGTTTGTACGAGTCGATTTGCCACAACGTTTGATCAAGAATCCGATGCACAATCGTTGGAATCTCCGCGAGAATCCCAGCGGTAAGATGATCAAACCCGACGAGCGACAATCGAAGTTGCTTGGTGTGACCGAAGAAGATTTGGCGATGGCACACGATATGGCTGTCGAAAAACTCAAGCAAGTCATCAAAGATCACCCAGAGTCGCCTTGGTCACGCCGGGCGGAATACGAACTCAACCGCCGGTTTGGGGTGTCGTTTAGTACTTGGCGTCACGTTCCGCCAAAACCCAACAACAAACCCCGACCTAAACCCACTCCCCCGCCAAAGTTGTAACTGGAATTTTGGCCACGTCACGAGTTCGAAACCGAGTGCCAGGTTCCATTTTTCGTTGACGAATGGCGATCTCACCTGCTAAGCTGACAGATCAACACGGGTTGAAATGTTGACCTGTGTTGTCGAGATTGGTCGATCAATACAAGGTGTCTTGATCGACACACACGCAGTCTTGTTCCCGCCTTCTGAGCTGTCCGAACCGAAAAGGATCTCCCGCCATGCTCACGATTCTCGGCCCCAAACATTCCTCGCGGTCTCAGTATTGTGACGGTGTTTCCCGTCGCGGGTTTCTGAAAATTGGCGGGTTGGCGATGGGAGCAGCTGGCGGACTCACGCTTCCGCAAATTCTTCGAGCCGAATCGGCTACGAAACAAGCTGTCGGTGAGATTCAGCCACGACAGAAGTCGGTGATCAATATCTTCCTAGGCGGTGGTCCGCCGCACCAGGATATGTGGGACATCAAGACCGATGCCCCGGCGGAGATCCGTGGGGAGTTCATGCCGATTTCTACGAACGTCCCCGGGATTCAAATCGGCGAGTGCTTCCCGAAGATCGCTTCGATGTTCGATAAGTTCACCGCGATTCGGTCGATCGTCGGCTGCGACGGGAGTCACGATGCCTTTCAGTGCATGACCGGTTGGCGACGACGCGATTTGGAATCGCTCGGCGGTCGGCCGTGCATCGGTGCGGCGCTTTCTCGATTGCGTGGGTCCATCGATCCCGGCATTCCCGCTGCCGTTGCCCTAGCTGAGAAAACTCGTCATGTGCCGTGGTCATTCGGTGGCGATCCCGGTTTTCTCGGTCCGGCTTATCAACCGTTCAAACCCAATGGCGAAGGTAAGGACGACCTGACGCTCAACAACATCACGCTCGATCGGCTGGGAGACCGTAAGCGTTTGTTGCGGGAACTCGATACGCTCAAACGCAGTGTCGACGCTAACGGCATGATGACAGGAATGGACGCGTTTTCCGAAGCGGCTTTCGGGGTGCTGACATCGAGTCGGTTGGCCGAGGCACTCGATATTTCCAAAGAACCCGAGGAAGTCCGGGCCCGTTACGGTGACGGCAAACCTTATCAATACCAGTACGACGGGGCACCAACCGTCAACGAACACGTGTTACTCGCACGTCGTCTCGTCGAAGCGGGCGTGCGGTGCGTTTCGCTGTCCTACGGTCGGTGGGACAGTCACGGCAAGAACTTCGACTTGGTCCGCGATCACGGCGGCAAACTCGATCAGTGTGTCTCGGCGTTAGTCGAAGACCTTCACGAACGCGGCATGCTGGACGATGTGTCCGTCGTTGTGTGGGGCGAATTTGGACGCACACCCAAAGTCAATGGCAACGCCGGTCGTGATCACTGGCCCCGCGTGAGTTGCGCACTCCTCGCTGGTGGCGGGATGCGACACGGGCAAATCATCGGCTCCACGAACCGTCTCGGGGAATACGCCGTCGATCGCCCGGTCGAAGTGCAAGAAGTGATTACCACGCTGTATCACAGCTTGGGTATCGATCCCATGTCCACAACGGTCATGGACCCATCCGGTCGACCACAGTACTTGGTCGATATTCGTGAACCAATCCGCGAGCTCGTCTAGAAAGACGTTCGAATCAGCGAAACGGCGATTGATGACTTGGCAGAAATCGCCGACTCGTTGTCTGTTGCACGCTCGGTGTTTTGGTCTCGGTTGGAACCGATTGCGATCCTTTCTCGTTCGTTTCGACGGTCGGGATCCGTAGTTCCATCCCGATCGGTAAGTTATCCGGATGGCTCAATCGATCCCGGTTGGCCTCGTAGAGTTCGTGGAAACGTCGACTGCTGCCCAACTCACGCCAGGCAATTTCCGAAAGGGTGTCACCCGGTCGGATTCGATAAGTACGTTCTCTGGCCGGCGGTTTCGTGAGTACCGGTTTGGTGTCCTGCTCGACGACGGCCTTGATTGGTGATTCCAATGGCGGCGACACAACCGTTATGCGGTTTGTCTTCGGGGGAACGTCTCGTGACTCCGATGCATTCGTAATCGGCGCGGCGATGTCGGGCAGAATCGGTTCGATGTCTGCAACGCTCTCCCATCCAATGTCTTCTGAGAAGACGTCCTGAGACTCATCGCGAGCAGTCTCGAACGGACTGCCGACCGGCACCGCGATTTTCGCCGGCTTGGAGTTTGTCACCGGTTCAATGCGAACCACCGGCGCGAAGGTATCGATCGGAACGGGAGATTCCAGCTGGACTGTCGACGCATCGGTGGCATTGCCGGTCGGTAACGGTTCCGTCGACGGAATCGTGCCCGAGTTGCGGTAGCGTTCATCGACCGGTTCCAGGCCCGTCAGGTACGGCCCGCCCGATTCCGTTGCGATTTGCTCATCCAACGCCAAGGCATCTTCGAGCAGCGGAATGTCTTCTAAGGGGTCGGACTCGTTCCGGAAAAAGAACGCAGCGACAATGCCGACCAATAAAATCCCCATGGCCAGCCCGACTTTTTTGTCGCGGTGCATGCCACAACCTCTTTGCGTTTCCCGCGGTTTGGCATCCATGCGAGAAAGCTCCACTATCGGCATCGACTTGGCGACCCGCCCGACTTCAGCTGGAACATCGAATCGTTGCGACAACGACTGAATCTGCTGGTTCGAGTTTTCGATCCTACCGGTACTGAGAATTCGAATGAATTCGACCGATGTGACGCTTGAATCATACGGAGCGATTTGAGGCGTTTTGCCGAGGCGGTGTCTAATCACTTCAACCGGTCAAAACGGTTTTCTTGATGGTGAATCATTGATGTCGTGCGCAATGTCACTGGAATCAATTGGACTGGCAGGATCTCAAAACCTAGATGAAAGCAGCACACCAAAAAGATAAGAATTATTTCCTGACAGGAGATCATCGGAAATGCCCCGTATTCTGATTGTCGAGGACTGCCGAGTCCAACAACGCTTGATTCAACAACTCATCGCCCGCCAACCCAATTGGGAAGGTGTCGGAGTGAGTCGTGGCGCTGCGGCTCTGGAAATGATGGTCAACGAACCGATTGACCTCGTGGTGTGTGACCTGCGAATGCCGGAGATGGATGGCCTTGAGTTTTTGCGTCTCGCGCAAGAAGCCTACCCGCTCGTGCCGGTGATCATTGTCACGGCACAGGGAAGCGAGGAGGTGGCCGTCAGCGCGTTACGCGAAGGCGCAGCGGATTATGTTCCCAAGCGGAACTTGATGACGGACCTCACCACACGTATCGAACGGGTCCTCAATGCGTCTCAACGCGACTTGATCGAGCATGAGTTGCAACAATGCGTTGTCTCACGCCGGACGGAGTTGGTCATCGGTAGCGATCGAACAATCGTGCCATCGGTGGTGGCCATGTTGCAAAGCCAACTTGATCCGCTCGGGGTGTGCAAAGATAAAGACCGCATTCGCATTGGTGTTGCACTCGAGGAAGCATTGGTCAACGCGGTCATCCATGGCAACTTGGAAATCACTTCGGAATTACGTGGTGTGGACGATGAAGCGTTTACGGCACTGATCAATGAGCGTTCTCAATCTGCTCCTTGGAACGATCGTCAGGTGTATTGTCTCGCGGAAGTTTCCCGAGCGAAAGCGAAGTTCGTCATTCGGGACGAAGGACCAGGGTTCGATCCCGGTGCCCTACCCGATCCCACGAAACCCGAGAACTTGGAGAAAGCCAGCGGACGTGGTTTGTTGTTAATTCGCACGTTCATGGATGCGGTGCGTTACAACGAGACCGGTAACGAGATCACCTTAGAGAAACATTTTTTCCAGAACAACGAACTCGATCATGTTATGGGGGCGATCGAAACGGTCCAAAACTGTGGCTCGCACAAGGAACGGGCTACTGCTCGAACACTTGTTCCATGCGATTGAGTTCGGCTAACCGGACGACGAGCAATCGTTGAAGATGTTTGCTCTCGCCGGCCCCTCGGAAGAAGTTGTCGCCAAGGTCAAACTCAGGTCCGTCCGTCGCGGTCAGAATGACCATTTCGCCAACATTGAGATCGACGGCGAACTGATGCCGGTACAGCTTCTCAATCTTCTGTGATGTATCCCATTGCCAGCCTTCGTCGGTGACCGTCCGGCGATTTGTGAATTCACCGTGATGGAGTTCGGGTAGAAACTCGATCCGCGCCCACCCATCTTGCAAGCGGTGCGGGCGAATGCGGAAGACACACCGGGCGTTTTCGAGCGTTTCGGTTTTATCTTCGTTCTCGCCAACGACAAGCACGTTCCGCAGCATACGGACTTCGCTAGCCGTCACTTGCGATTCGCCCCCCGAAGGAACCATCACACATTGGCCGGAAAGACGATTCTCATCGGAATCGGACGTACCAATTTCTGGTGACTCTCCGAGAAGTTTCTGCAACGCCTTGGGCGGGTTCGCGCCGGAACGTCCCACACGCAAACCGTTCCGCTTCAATTTGAGTCGTGTCTCGTAGTCGACGGACGCAATCTCGTCGAGTTCATCCCAGAGAGCTTTGCCCAAAAGCGGATCGTGATTCGGACGCTCGATGAGCACCACTTCGAGAACAATCACTTCCGGTGGCAACGGCATCTTCTTGAGAAGTGCCGTTTCGGGATGATTCGCATCTGTCGCATCGCCACCGACAAACAGCTGGCTGATACTCAGCAGCGAACAGCCCGGCAATAGACATACAAAGACCCACACCATCCACACTGGAAATTTCCAAAGGGTGGATGTCGAGCCTGGTGCCGCCGGTCTGCGAATGTGCAACACGAACCGCCTCCGTGGCATTCATCGAAGAACGCCGCGTCCGGACAAACTGACATGAAAACTAGGTAGTGAGAGAGAGTGGCGGGAATCTAGAGAGATGCCCGCTGCCCGTCAAGACCGGTTTTTCCGTGTCTGAAGTTCAAGGTTCGGAGCTATTCTAAACCGAGGACGTCAGCCATCGAGTACAGACCGGGCTTCTGAGAGACAAGGAATTTCGCCGCCGCCAGCGCACCGAATGCGTAGCTGTCTCGGGACTGTCCACGAACGGTGATGTCGAGTGTTTCGCCAATCAAACCAAAGACGATTGTGTGCTCGCCAACGTTGTCACCGGTTCTGAGGGCGTGATAACCGATTTCATGACGCGGACGTTGTCCGGTCCGTCCTTCGCGTCCGTGTTTGTGCTCGGTTTGCCCCATCTCCTGAGCGATGATTTCCCCGAATTTCAACGCGGTTCCACTGGGGGCATCTTCTTTGAAACGGTGATGGCGTTCGATCACCTCGACATCCACACCTTCGGGATGATTCTTCAACACGCGGGCGGCTTGCTTCGTGAGTTGCATCGCCAAGTTAACCGCTAAGCTCATGCTGGGGGCCATTACAATCGGTGTCGTCTGTGACGCTGCCAAGACGTTCTCGCGTTGGCTTTCCGATAGTCCTGTCGTGGCGGCGACTAAGGGAATCTGGCGGTCGCCGCAAATTTCCGCGATGTGGACCAAGCCGTCTGGGGTCGAGAAATCAATAACCACGTCGGGCGGATCATTTAACTCGCTCGTAATCGCATGGCCGATTGTTCCGATTCCCGCTAAATCGCCTGCGTCGCGTCCGATATGGGGCGAACTCGCTGATTCCAACGCGGTGTGGAGTGCGAGTTCCGGGTCGGAATGCGTGAGTGCGACCAGGCGTTGCCCCATTCGTCCACCTGCTCCATTGATGGCCACTTGAGTCGGTGCGTCTGGCATTTTCTGATCCCTATTGCTTGAGTGGATAATTGTGTGATTGGTTTAGTCGGATGAACAGCGTTTCAACGCGTCGCTCAGTTCGGCCTGTGTGTCCGCATTATTCTCGACGAGCGTTCGCGCCCGCAATGCCTGGGTCGCGGCTTCCCCGCCGATTTCGCCTAATGACCACGCTGCCGCTCCTCGGATCAGCGGTTCAACGTCCTCGAGCGCGGAAATCAACACGGGAACGAAGCATCGATCCCGCGAGTTCCCCAGCACAATCGCGGCGTTTCGTAGCAAGCCCGCACGTTTGGGTCGGGCGAGTGGTGTCTTGCGAAATCGGTTGCGGAACGCTTCTTCATCGAGCGTCAACCACTCGGCTGCATTCGCCGGAGTGATCAGCGGATTTGGTTGAAACGCTGGTTCGTCACTCTGTGGAGCTTTGCGGTTCCACGGACAGACATCCTGACAGACATCACATCCGAACACCCAGTTTTGCATCTCGGACCGTAAGTCTCGCGGGATGGGCGTGCGAAGCTCGATCGTCAGATAGGAAATGCATCGGCGGGCGTCCAACACTCCGGGTTCGGGAAATGCATCGGTCGGGCAGGCATCGAGACACCGCGTGCAAGTTCCGCAATGGGTCGACTCGTGCGGTTCGTCTGCTTCCAAATCAAGGTCCGTTAGCAACGCTCCCAAGAAGAAAAAACTGCCGACGTGCTTGTTGATCAGCATCGTGTTTTTACCGAACCACCCCAAACCCGCCAATCTTGCGAAGTCTCTTTCCAGAAGCGGAGCCGTATCGACCACCACCCGCGTCCGGCAATTCGGTGCCTCGTCATGGACAAAGTCGGTGAGTTGTCGCAACCGGTGCTTGATGACATCGTGATAATCCGCGGTTCCCCAAGCGTAACGTGAGACTCGAGCGTGATCCGGTCCCAGGGATTCCGGTTCCTCGGTGCGGTAGTGCATGCCGACCATCACCACGGAGCGGACGCCATCGAGCACGCGATCCGGGTGCGAATACGCATCGTGTCGACGTTCGATATAATGCATCTCACCGGCGTGACCGGCGGAAATCCAATCCGTCAGCCGCGGGAAGCCGGTCGGTGTGACAGCGGGCGCAATGCCCACCAAACCGAACCCCAACCGTTTTGCTTCTGTCTTGATGTCGTCCGACGTGACCGACATTCTGCGTCCCGCTGCTGATTCCGCGATTTTGTCCCGAATCCGCATTCTAGATAAAAACGGAGGGATCGTCAGGCGAAGGGGAATGTTGATGCCCTCGATCTCCACAGCCGATCAACATGAAAACACATCGAAATTTCCAGATCAGCAGGAGAACTTGCGGTTCCTTCATGGAAGGCGCGACGCCGAGAGAGTAAAACTAGGGCGCGGTCCGTAAGTGGGTCGCGTTCGCACCAATCGCATCAACAACCTACTGGAGAAGGAACCGATTCATGGGTCTGGCTATTACAAATGTTCACGCACGTGAGATTCTCGACAGCCGCGGAAACCCCACCGTCGAAGTCGAAGTGGAATTGGAAGAAGGCATTGTCGGCCGCGCTGCCGTCCCGAGTGGTGCCAGCACTGGTGAGCATGAAGCCGTCGAACTGCGAGATGGTGACAAAGACCGTTACGTGGGCAAAGGTGTTCAGAAGGCCGTTCAGAACGTCAACGATCAACTGGCCGATGCCTTGATCGAAATGGACGCCAGTCAACAAGCCGCCATCGATCAGAAAATGATCGACTTGGACGGCACCGAAAACAAAAAACGCTTGGGTGCCAATGCGATTCTGGCGTGTTCACTCGCCGTCGCCAAAGCGTCTGCTGAAGCTGCGTTTCTGCCGTTGTACCGTTACCTCGGCGGTGTGGGCGCGACGTGTTTGCCGGCTCCGATGATGAACATCATCAACGGGGGAGCCCACGCGAACAATGGCATCGACTGCCAAGAATTCATGATTATGCCGCTCGGTTTCGACAAGTTCAGCGATGGCTTGCGGTGCGGCGTGGAAATCTTCCACAGCTTGAAAAAGGTCCTCGGCGAAAAGGGCATGAGCACTGCCGTCGGTGACGAAGGTGGTTTCGCTCCTGACCTCAAAAACAGCCAGGAAGCCATCGACGTCATCATGACCGCCATCGAAAAAGCCGGTTACAAACCCGGTGAGCAGGTCAAGTTGGCTCTCGACTGTGCGTCGAGTGAGTTCTACGACAAGAAAAGCGGCACCTACAAAATGGAAGGCCAAGAAGTCGATTCCGCCGGAATGGTCGACTTGCTCGCAAGTTGGGTCGAGAAATACCCGATTTGCTCCATCGAAGACGGCCTCGACGAAAACGATTGGGATGGTTGGAAAATCCTCACCGACCGTGTCGGTTCCAAATGCCAACTCGTCGGTGACGACTTGTTCGTGACGAATTCCAAACGACTGCAAGACGGTATCGACAAAGGCGTGGCGAACAGCATTTTGGTGAAGGTGAACCAAATCGGCACGCTGACCGAAACCATCGAAGCGGTCCGCC
The DNA here is from genome assembly GCF_984380535.1 of Thalassoroseus sp. Classification (NCBI taxonomy): domain Bacteria; kingdom Pseudomonadati; phylum Planctomycetota; class Planctomycetia; order Planctomycetales; family Planctomycetaceae; genus Thalassoroseus; species Thalassoroseus sp. Next base: position 170,991 of record NZ_CFHRBF010000017.1, on the reverse strand, counting down.
TCGGTTACCGCAACGGTTACACCGCTGTGATGAGTCACCGTAGCGGCGAAACCGAAGATACGACAATCGCCGACCTCGCGGTCGCATTGGCCACCGGCCAAATCAAAACGGGTTCCGGCAGCCGAACCGACCGGATCGCCAAGTACAACCAACTTCTGCGAATCGAAGAGCAACTCGGCGACACCGCAACCTACGGCGGCACCATCTAAGCGTTTGTCCGTTGGGGGTGGTCCGTTGTCAGTTGTTCCAAGTCTCTCGAACTTTCTTCACCTCTCCCAGCTGGGAGAGGTCGAGCGTTAGCTCGGGAGAGGGGTATCGGCAAGATCATTTCCAACGTTCAAAACGTGATTTCAAAGTAGGGTGCGAGAATCGATGACCGAAACACTCGACACCTCCCCGAACGAAGAATCTACCGAAGCGGTTTCGTCGCCTCGGTCTTGGGGGGTGTCGATTTTGTTTTGGTTGTCGATCGTTCTCGCGATGACCCTCTATGGCGCTGTGGCTTTGTCGCCGAAACTCTTGCAATGGCGGCGACTGAAAGTCGAGAAGTACAATAACCAGGTCAAACTGGTCACGCTGGAATGGCAAGTCAAATACTTGAAACGTGTCGTTCGAGCGTTTGAACATGATCCGAATTTCGCCGCCGAGCAAGCCCGCGTCGATTTCGATGCCAGTCGTCCGGGGGAAGAGCGGATTGCGGTCCATCCAAGTTTGACACTCGATTCCCGCACGTCTCAGCCCGTGTTCCCCAAGGCCGATGCCAAGTTGCCTTGGTATGCGGACACGCTCGAAATGTTGTCGACACACGACGGTTTACGACATGCCTGCCTGCTTTCAGCGGCAATTGTGACCGTTGTGTCCTTCACGTTCTTGCAGGAATCTTCCGTGGAAGGTTTCAAGAAGTTCGTGCAAGATGTATGTCACATTGCCGACCGAGCAACCGCGCGATATCGCACACGCGGCGAACCCTGACTGTTCTACAACAATTGTCGTGTGGTGTTCGTGGAAACCGAAGACCGTAAACGATCTAGAACGCTTGGACTGTCGGCAACGAAGCGGTGGTTTGATCTAACGGCATCATGAGCATGCGGGATTGCATGTTGGGATCTGGCTCCGGTGCTGGTTGATCCGGTGTCGGGTTCGGCACGGGGTGATTGGCCGGCGTCGGCACGGCTGGTGTCGGCTGAGCCGGTGTTGGTTGCGCCGGTGTCGGTTGTGGGTTGGCCAACGTCGGCTGCATGATGGGGCGTTCGGCGACCGAGTATGTCTGCGTCGCAGGATTGGTAGCGTAGTATGGTGACGGACTACCGGGCATCATCCCGGGTGGCAGAGCTTGCCCAACGATCGTATTGCCCCAAGAACGTGGGCCAACCTGCGGACCGTATGGCATCGCGTAAGCGGTTTGGTATCCCGTCGTGTAAGAATTGTTGACAGCGAACTGCGAACCGGCGGGGTAATTCGTCACCATCTGTGGCGGACCTTGCATCATTTGCTGTTGCCGAGCCGCGAGCACCTGCGGTCGCAAGGTGGCCATGCGGGACATCACCTGCGGTTGATTCCAATCCGATTGCAGCGATCGCTGATAAAGAGCAACTGCCTGTTCGGTTCTGCCCATGTCTTGTTGGATTTGTCCGAGCTGCGCCAGGGCCACCGCATTGTTCGGCGATACTTGCAACGCGGTTTGCAACGATGCAGAGGCACCGGCAACATCACCCTGTTGACGCTGCAACCACGCCGTTTCGATGTGCGGAGCAGCGGAATACGGTTGGGTATCTCTCCAGGCGTACAACAACTGCGAAGCTTCTGCCGTCCGTCCGGTTTCCGTCATCAACTGTGCCAAACTGTGATAGCTCGGCTGATGCGATGGATCAATCGACAACGCCTGACGATAGGTTTGCTCGGCGGTGGCGTAGTCACCTTGGCGTTGCATCGTCGAGGCCAAGTTGTGCATGAAGGTCGGGTTGTCCGGATCATCCGCGAGCGCACGTTGGAAATCCAAACTTGCGGCTTGATAGTTGCCAGCCCGGTAATGTTCGCGGCCGATGCTGTTCGCGACTTGGCTGCTTACGGTCCGGCATCCGGACAACAGCGGCACGATCATGCAGCATGCGAAAACAAAGAAGACGAACCGAGTCGGCAAACTCCTGGAGGCGCGCATGGCGAGAGACTTCCATTTCATGGCGGCGTGGAGCAATTTGAACTAAGGAGACGATTGCGAATTTCCCGCGTTTCGTTCCCAACTTGCCACCGCGATTGAGAGAGGACGGTGTCGGTTGTCAGGGGTTCAAACTTGAGGAAAATCCGGCTGTGAGTGAAAGAGGGCGGGAGAATATCCAGAATCACTTAGCGCCGCAAGTGCATTTTGGACCGGATTTCCGACTTTCCGGTTCAAAATGAATGCGAAACGCAATTTTTGCTCAAGTTCGCCCGGCGAATCTGTTCTAACTTCGTGCGGTCGCCGCTTCCATGATGGCTTGCTCGGTCACGTTTTCTCTCGGGAACTCACCCGTCAACCGGCCTTCGCAGAGAACGAGAATCCGATCGCACAGCGTCAACAATTCCGGCAATTCACTGGAAGTGACGATAATGCCCAAACCCTCCCGACACAGGCGATCGATCACGCGATAAAGTTCGGCCTTGGCACCGACGTCGACTCCACGGGTCGGGTCATCCAACAGCAAAACCTTCGGCTGCGTTCGTAACCAGCGTGCGATAATACACTTCTGTTGATTGCCCCCGCTCAGGCTCATGATCGGTGCGTCGACACCGTCCGATTTCACACTCAGCATTTGGGCTGACTCACCCGCGAGTTTGCGTTCCTCACGACTCGAGACCAACCCGCCACGCGCTGCATCAGACAGCGTGCAAATCGTGATGTTATCGCGAACAGTCAAATGGCTGAACAGACCCAGGCGTTTGCGATCTTCGGTCACTAACGCCAACCCGTGTCGCATGGCATCGGCGGGATGATGGAAGTTGACCTCTTTACCATCGACGAGAATTCGGCCGTCGGGACGGACTGGGCTGGTACCGAACAGGCATTCCAAAAGTTCTGTTCGCCCGGCTCCCATTAAACCGGCGATTCCCAGAACTTCGCCACGCCGGAGGGTAAAACTGATGTCGTCCAACCGCCACGGTTTCGCATGACCAGGCCAAGGCAGATGGAGATGTTCGACTTCGAGCACGACATCGCCGGCTTGGTGTTCGCCGCCGCGTTCGACTTCCTCGATCTCCCGCCCGACCATTTGATGAGCGATATCCCGGGGGTTGGTTTGTTCCCGATCAAAGGTGCCCACGAGTTTTCCGTCTCGCAGCACGGTAATGCGATCGGCGGCGCGGAAGACTTCGTCCATCTTGTGGGAGATGTAAAGAATCGTCACGCCGCGTTCTTGTAGGCGTTCGATGACAGTAAACAACCGATCGGTTTCGGTTTCGGTCAGTGCACTCGTCGGTTCATCCATGATGAGGATGTCGGCATCGAGCGACAAAGCTTTCGCAATTTCGATCAGTTGTTGGTCGCCGACCCGCAACTCCCCCACGCGTTGACGGGGGTCGATCTCACACCCGAGTTGCGCGAACAATTTGGCGGCCTCCGCTTCCATCGTGCGGTTGTCGAGCCAACCCAATGCGTTACATCTTTCGCGACCGAGGTAGATGTTCGCCGCTGTCGTCAGTTCTTCGACGAGGTTCAACTCTTGGTGAATAATGCCGATGCCGACCGCTTCCGCATCACGGGTTCCGCTGAAGTTCGCCGGTTTACCTCGAACGAGAAACTGCCCATTGTATTCGGGGTACACACCCGAGAGGATTTTCATCAGGGTGCTTTTGCCAGCGCCGTTCTCGCCCATAATCGCGTGGAACTCACCCGTCGCGATGGAAAACGAAACATCATCAAGCGCGGTCACTCCGCCGAAGTGCTTTGAAACGTGCTGAAATTCGATGATCGGTTTAGATTCGGACATGGTATTGTTTCGATGGGAGCCACGGCTCATCAAGCCGTGGCACGCGAGCGTTCCCTCTACAGTTCCTTTGTCGTTCGACGTTCCATGAAAGCTCTGGCTTTGAGGATGATGAGAGTCCCAGCCGCTGCGATGGACGCATTGTCGAGTTTGTTATCGGGAGAAGTGACGGAGGTAATCACGCCGGCGAGTAGCGTCAGGATGTAGATATTGAGAAACCCGAGCGAGCCGGCGAAGAATTGTCGACTCCGCTGACCGTGGTTGCGAAGTTCATTGAACGCCACCGCAAGGACCACCAAAATCCCAACGATCAAGCCTTCCAGAATGTCCGGATTCTGCGCGAAGACCTTGGCAACAGCATCAATCACGACACGGAGAAACAACGCTCCCAAAATCACGCCGCCAACTGTGCCGATGCCGCCGGTCAGACTACACCCCCCGACCACCGCGGCAGCAATTGCGTTGAGTTCATAGCCGACGGCATCGTTGACGGGTTCCGCCATGCCGATGTAACTGGCGTGCAGAATACCCGCGATCGCCGCCGTCACACTGCCGACGCAATACGCCAACCATTTCAATTTGACGGTGCGAATCCCACAGAGTTCGGCGGCCGCTTCGTTTCCGCCCATCGCGTAGAGATGTCGACCGATGACGGTACGACTCAACAGAATCCACAACGCGAACGCCAACACCGCGAAGACGACCAGCGGAATCCACCACTCCGAACCAAGATGCCGGAACGTGCTGTCGGGGATGTAAATCTGCGTGCTGCCGGTGTCTCGATTTTCAGCGACCCGCGTGACATCGACAATCAACAACCGTGCCAGGCTTCGAAGTCCCACGAGCGACGCCAACGTCGCCACGAACGGCGGCAACCCGATTGACGTAATCAACCAGGCATGGAAGCTCCCGATCAACAACGCAACCAGCAATGTTCCCGCAAATGCGACCAGTAGAATCCAGAGCGAAATCTCACCCGTCTGCGGTTGTCCATTAACTTGTGGCACGAGCAGGTAGATGATCGATGTGCAAATTGTCGCACTGAAGGCGATGACCGATCCGCTGGACAGGTCGATCCCCCCAGAGATAATGACCGTCGCCGCACCCAATGCGAAAATCCCCAGCAGCGAGGTCTGCCGGAGGATTTCGTGGGCGTTTTGGGCGGGTTTGTCGCGGTACGACGATGAGGCAAATGTGGTAAAGGCAATCACCACGAGGATGGCCAACATCAAGCCGAATTCATTCCGTCCTCGGTTCCAGAGCGACTGCAGAAATCCGGTTTGGTGTTCGTGGGAAGACATGATGAGCTTCGGAAGTGACAAGTTCGTCGAAATGGCAGTCAGTGAGGCAGACATTCCGGTCTGCCAAACGTCTTTGTGTCAGGTCTGTATGGGGCAGACAAGAATGTCTACCCCACCGGACTGATGTTGAGAAGTTTGTCGGGTGTGTCGTGTAAGATTTCGCATTCGTCAGCGTTAACGAGTGCCACTGCTGGCTTGTCCAGAAGTGTTTTTCGCGACTCCCGAACGACTGGTCACTCGCACTAACAGTGGCACACAACTTCTTTCCTGGTAATAGTTTGTGTTCCTTGCAATCTCGCAAATGAACAATCGTACGTGACGCCCCCAACGACTAGGAGTCTTTGAGGTTATACTTCTTCAACCACGCTTTGAATTCCGGGAGTGTGAGGAATTCGGTATCGGGGCGGAGCATGTCCTTTTTGACGGGCGAATCCTTGCTCGGCACCACGAGTTTCAAACCGGTGTCGTAGATGTCGCCGTCTTCTTCGTCGTAGTTGGGGTACATCTCGTCGATGACTTTCTGATCGTCTTCAACGAGCGCCTTGAGCAATTTCACGCCTTGATAGCCCATGTTGAACGGGTTCTGTACGACCATCACTTCCAGCTTGCCCTCTTCCATGGCTTTCACACTGGCTTCGGCGGCGTCGAAGGTGACGATGGTCAGTTCGTCCAACAGATCACGTTGCTCGGCAATCTGCACCGCAGCGGGACCGTTATAAGCCCAGATGCCGACAAGTGTGGTGATGTCGCCATCGCGGTCCAATGCATCCTGCACCATCTTGGCTGCGACGGCAGGTTTGCCCCCGTCGTTCAGCACGGTCACTTCATCGAACGCCTCGCTCACGCCGTTACGGAAACCTTCAATCCGGGCCTTCGCATTTGCGTTCCCTTTGTTTCCGACGAAAACCGCATACTTCCCGCCTTCCGGACGAACTGCTGCCGTCGCTTTTCCGAGTTCCTCACCAGCGACGATATTATCGGTGCCGAGGTACGCAAATCGCACATCGCGGTACTTGTCGCGGTCGATTTCTCCGTCGATCGTCACAATTTTGATGCCGGACTCTTTGAGTTTCTTAAGTTCCTCGGCGATGGCTGGGTTCGTGTTGTCGTAAACGGAAATGCCAAGTGCCACAATGTCCGTCGCCAGACTGTACTGACGCAACTTGTCGACTTGCCCCTTCACTGTGAAGTCGGCCCGTTCGAACGAGAGTTCGAGATTGTCGTCCGCGAGTCCCAATTCCTTCTCGGCTTCCTTGGCACCGGCTTCGCAGGCATTCCAGAACGGATGATCGCCGTTGGTGAGGATGACAATGCGTTGTTTCTTCGCTTCCGGAGCTTCCCCGGCACAACCGACGAAAACGACCGCCACCATGACGGAGGCTAAACTCAACCAGCGACTTAACATCGGGAAACCTCGCAAGCGCAATGAGAAAACGCGATAGATTCAGAATTGAATTTTCACGATACTGCCGTCGTGATCTCAAGTCAACGATGCTGATTGCCGTCACGTGTTTGCAGGAGCGGTGTTGTCGGAAACAGCGCCAGCCACAAGAATACAAGCAGCGAGCGAAGTTCTCCTCCAGGGAAAGATCAAGCAATGAGTTCCTCTTATCAAAGCGTTTCCCGTTACTTTGCCGATGCGGTCGACCGAATGGGCTTGTCCGCGAACATGCAGAAATTGCTGCTCACGCCGGAACGTGAAATCAAAGTGCAGGTAGCCGTCGAGCGAGACAATGGCGAGATCGCCACGTTCATCGGATTCCGTATGCAACACGATAGTGCTCGCGGACCGATGAAAGGGGGCTTGCGGTTTCATCACGAAGTCGACGCCGACGAAGTACTCGCCTTGGCCACATTGATGACTTGGAAGACCGCCATCGTGAACATTCCTTACGGCGGTGCGAAAGGTGGAATCGCGGTCAATGTGCGGGAGCTAAGTCATGGGGAACTTGAACGCGTGACGCGGAAATTCGTCGATGAGATTCACGACATGATTGGCCCGCACAAGGATATTCCCGCTCCCGACATGGGCACTAACGCCCAAGTCATGGCGTGGATCATGAACCAGTACCAAAAGTTCCACGGGTTCAACCCGGCGTGCGTCACGGGCAAACCTGTTGAACTTCACGGTGCGGAGGGACGCGAAGAAGCCACCGGTCGCGGCGTAGCTCAACTCACGATCGCCACTCTCGAAAAACTCCAACGCGAACCCGCTGGGACAACGGTTGCGTTGCAAGGTTTTGGAAACGTCGGCTCGTTTGCGGCGAGGTTTCTAGCAGAACGAGGCTTGAAGATCGTAGCCGTCACCGACGCTTTCGGCGGCGTCACCGCGTCTAACGGCCTCGATATCGATGCCCTATCGGAACACATCTCGCAAACCGGCAAGGTTGAAGGCTTCGCCGATGCGGAACCAATTACGAATGAAGAGTTGCTCGCCGCAGAGGTGGATGTGCTGATCCCCGCCGCTTTGGGGAATGTTCTCACGTCCCACAATGTCGATGACGTGCGTGCAAAAATTATCATCGAAGCCGCCAATAATCCGACGACTCCCGAAGCCGACGAAATTCTAGCACGTCGCGAAATTATTGTACTCCCAGATGTGCTCGCGAACGCCGGCGGCGTGACCGTGAGTTATTTTGAATGGGTGCAAAACTGTCAGCACTTCAAATGGGAACTCTCCCGCGTGCGGAAAGAACTCGATAAAATCATGCTGAGTGCGTTCGAAAAAGTTTGGGAAATCGCTGAAGCCAAACACGTGTCACTCCGCACAGCGGCCTATCTCCTTGGGATCGGTCGGGTGGGGCGTGCGACAGTTCTCGGCGGTCTGTAGACATTGAATCCACGACTCTCGTGATAGAAAACCAATAGCCATGTCTTCGACAGAAGAAACCACAAAACTCATTCGCCTCGCGGACATCTCCGACCAACTTCGCCAATCATGCGTGTTGTTTCAGGAGATGAGCAACGCTGAACTGAAACAAGTGGTCACCCTGTTACATGCACAAGAATTTCCTAAGGATAAGGTAATCCTCCGCGAGGGAAAATCTGTGCAACGGCTGTGGATTTTGACTCACGGCCAATGCGAAGTTGTCAAAGCAATTGACGAAGACGGCCATCAACAACTTGCGGTTTTAGAGGCCGGTGCGGTTTTCGGCGAAATGTCGTTCTTCCGTCCCGGGCCTCATTCAGCTTCGGTGAAATCCCTCACCCCGGTCAAACTCTATTCCCTACCGCGCGAGGAATTTGAAGAGCTGATCGAAACTGGTTCGTCAGCGGCATATCGCATTGCCGTGAACTTAAACCGCATTCTGTCCGAACGTCTGGCCCGTATGGACGACTGGATTTGTCATCGTGTCGAAGGGACCGAAGAAAAGCCCGTGCAGAAAGACGAGTGGAAAGATTTTCGCTCGCGGCTCTACTCAGAGTGGCAGTTCTAGACGGCCCTCGAACATGTATACTAGTAATTACTCCGCCAGGGAATCGAACCCCGTCTAGTGGCTTCGAAAACCACCGTGCGTCCATCACACTCGCAGAGCAGATTGAAGTTTGAAGCGAGAAGGGTGAAACTAGAAAGCTATCAGCTAAACGGTTTCGATCAAACGTGCGGAATTACTCCGATGAAAAGCGATTTGCCGGAGCGAACTTTCGCCATCGCTGAACGAATTGTCCGATTGTGCCAGTTCTTAGAGAATGACAACACCGTTTCAAGTATCCTCATGAAACAACTGTTGCGATCCGGAACAGCCATCGGTGCACATGTCGAGGAAGGTCAAGCCAGCGAAAGCCGGAAAGACTTTGTGCATAAATATTCGATCGCACTTAAAGAAGCTCGTGAAACGCATTACTGGTTGCGATTGCTCGCTTCAACAGATCTGCTCCCCGCCTCACGGCTCGAATCACTCACCCAAGAACTCAACGAGCTTATAGCTATCCTCACCACAATTTGCAAAAAGACACGAAACTAATTTTCTAACTTCACACTTCAAACGTCCAACTTCTCGAAGGGGTAGCCGAAGGGAGTTGAACCCATACCTTCTGCTTCACAGGCAGACATGCCTACCACGTACACCACGGCTACCACAATGTGCACAGTCAGCGGAAGGAGCGGGAGTCGAACCCGCAAGGCATCATGATCGATGCTCAACCGGCTTCCAACCGGACTCTGTCGCCCATCGGATTGCCGTTCCGTTCTTTGCATATGGCTCGACTAGGACTCGAACCTAGAACACCGAGTTAGAAGCTCGGGATGATCTCCCTTTCACCATCAAGCCTAGTCTCGCTAGCGGAAGGCAAGGGATTCGAACCCTCATCTCTTTTCAGAGAACCGCGTTAGCAGTGCGGCCCGGCCAACCGTATCCGGCTACCTTCCCAAAACAGTCAATGGACTCACCAGGATTCGAACCTGGACTGCTGCCATGCAAGAGCAGAGTCATACCTTTTGACCATGAGCCCGGGGATTCAGGGACTAGGAGTCACGCGACAGGAGTCAATCAGGAAAATTGACTCCTGCTACCTTCTTCCAATCTCCTGAAAATAGCGGGTCCGGGAGTCGCACCTGGCGATTCAGGCTTATGAGACCCAAACGAACACTCGCTCACCCGCGAAACTTTCGTCAGTTAACTACGACGCTTTTTCTCGGTCCTTCATTAGGAGGACAACAAATGTTTGCACAAGCTGGGCTTGGTGAAGCGACTGGTGTACTTGTAATCTTGTTGGCATTGGTCTACTTTCTGGCCGCGATTCCACTAATTGGCTTGATTGTGTTTGGCATCATCAGGCTGTGCATTCGCCGGTGGAACTACTTTCGAGACCCATAAAATGGCCAAGGTGAGAATCGAACTCACAACACCATTGTAGGTACGAGGGCGTGTACCGTCGCGTGTCTCCCTATCTGCAACTCGACTAACACTAAGAGCGACCCGTAAGGGATTCGAACCCATATCACTAGGCTGAGAACCTAGCATCCTGACCGTTAGACGAACGGGCCGTATTAACAAGTGCGTCGGGACGGAGTCGAACCGCCACAGCATAATGCGGGTGGGTTACAGCCACTTGAGCTCACCAATGCTCGATGCCGACGCTTGGGTTAGGGATTAGGGTTTAGGGATTAGGATTTAGGGATTAGGATTTAGGGAAGGACCAACCTGGTTCCTACGTTCTACTTCCTAACTCCTAAACCCTAACAGGTAGCACGGGAGGGACTCGAACCCCCATCCGCGGACTTTTGAAATCCGTCGCTCTGCCAAATTGGCGTACCGCGCCACTTGTATCTAGCGTCCTCGATGGGATTTGAACCCACGATCTCCTGCGTGACAGGCAGGCGAGTACTCCGCTACTCCACGAGGACGGACAGTAAACCCTCTTTCTCTCGTCCTACTTCGCACTTTAAACTTTTCAAGTAGCTCAGGTGGGACTCGAACCCACAGCATCCCTGGTTCTAAGCCAAGGTGGTCTTCCAATTGCCTACCGAGCCATATCAATAGAATAGTAGTCCTGGAGGGACTCGAACCCCCGATCCGCTCTTTGTAAGAGAGCTGCCTTAGCCGCTCGGCCACAGGACTTTGAAAGGCACGTTTCCAAGGATTCGAACCCTGACCAACTGGGTTGGAGCCAGTCATGCTGCCGTTACACTAGAAACGTATGTTAGGCGGAAGTCGTGAGACTCGAACTCACAAGCCATTTGCATAGCCACCTGTTTTCAAGACAGGCCCCTCATCCAGCCGGATGGCTTCCGAAAGTTTAGCTGCGGGGGCAGGAATCGAACCTGCAGACTCGTCGTTCAAAGCGACGGATTTCTACCAGCAGAAACTACCCCGCATTCCAATTGCGTCCATGACTCGAATGTTGTGTGTTCGTGTGAAAACAAGAACAACCTCTAGGGCTATTAAGTGCTCTGCAGGAGTCGAACCTGCCTCACCGGTTTGGAAGACCGGAACCTCTGCCGCTCGGCCAAGAGCACTAGAGTTATAGCGGAAAGGGAGGGAGTCGAACCCTCAAGGCGAATGTTCCGCTCGACTGCTTTCGAAACAGTTGCCATCACCCATTGGCTTGCCCTTCCGTTGTTGTAGCTCCAGTAGAAGGAATCGAACCTCCACTCGTCGGTTTAACAGACCGCCGCCTTACCGTTAGGCCATACTGGAATGTCAAAACTAGTCGTTAGTAGTTTCTCATCACTATTGTTCAATAGTTACTGCAAGAAGTGCTGTTGATACGTACTAGTTTTAGTCAGGATGGCTGGATTCGAACCAGCGATCTCGTGCTCCCAAGGCACGCGGGATACCAACCTTCCCCACACCCTGTTTGAATTTCTCGATCTCGTGTTGGCTTTCTGACGTTCTCAAGCGTCCAGCGGGAATCGAACCCACACATCCGCCTTGGCAAAGCGACAAGCTACCGTTACATCATGGACGCATTGTTGAATTTTTGCAGAAGAAAGCACCAGGCGGGAGTTGAACCCACGTCTCCGCATTACGAAGGCGGCATCTTCCCACTAGACGACTAGTGCCAAAACTAAGTCGGATCGGACGGACTTGAACCGTCACCAAGCCGGTTAAGAGCCGGTTATGCTGCCTCTAACACTTCGATCCGAATGGGGATGGGATGGGACCAGAAGGATTTGAACCTACACCCGCCTGATTAAAAGCCAGGGATGCTTCCGTTACACCATAGTCCCGATTCATTTCTATAGACGATCGCAGCATGGGAAAGGTTCACTCGAAAATGGTCAGAAATTCGGATTGACGTTCTGGCATGTGATCGGGACGTCATGGGGAAATTTCAATCGGGCTGGCAGTTGTCGTGTGCCCGGCGGGTCGTGTTATACTCTTGCGACTTCACGCCGAACCCCTAACGACAACAATTTCCGCAAGAAACGGAAAGTAGCCGATGATTCGCTCGACTCCCGGTCTGCTCCTTCAGGTCACTGTTCTCCTGAATTGTCTGATGGCTTTTTCTTGGTCACGGGCAGCATCTGCTGCCGAACCGGCAGACGTGCTGCATCGGGAAAACTTGGTGGCATGGTGCATCGTGCCGTTTGATGCCCAGAAGCGTAGCCCGGCTGAACGTGCGGTGATGCTGAAAGACTTGGGGATCACGCGTTGTGCCTACGATTGGCGGGCGGAGCACGTCGCCTCCTTTGAACAAGAGATTCTGGAGTACAAGAAACACGGGATCGAATTCTTCGCATTCTGGAGTACCCACGAGAAAGCCCTTGAACTGTTCGAGAAGCACCAAATCCATCCGCAGATCTGGCAGACCTTGCCGGATCCCGGCGGGAACGATGAATCTGCGAAAGTCGAACTCGCAGCGCGACAAATGGAGTCGTTGGCGAAACGAACAAAGGCAATGAATTGCCAACTCGGACTCTACAACCATGGTGGGTGGGGCGGTGAGCCGGCAAACATGGTTGCGGTTTGTCGACGACTCCGTGAGTTGGGGTACGATCATGTGGGGATCGTCTACAACTTTCATCACGGCCACGGGCATATTTCGGATTGGGCTCAGTCGTTCGCGATAATGAAACCTTATCTGTTGTGCTTGAACCTCAACGGTATGAATGGCGAGGCACAGCCAAAAATTTTGGGCATCGGCAAAGGCCAATACGAATTAGAAATGATTCGTGTGGTCACTGACAGTGACTACGACGGCCCGATTGGAATTCTCGATCACCGCAATGAACTCGACGCACGGAAGTCTCTTCAAGAGAATTTGTCCGGGCTGGATTGGGTTCGTAAAGAACTGACGAAGCCCGGCAGCGGTGGGCCGAGACCTTCCTCTGGCGAATCGAATTCTGCTGCCAATACCGCAGGTCACGTGTACTCGGGCCAGGCGAGTTACCGCCAACCGCCGATCACGGTGGAGCTTCGTGCGACACTTCACGGACGCGATCAGTACAACATCTTGGTCGCCAGTGACACAAAACGGTCCGGCGACCATTGGGAGCTGTTCTCGATGAATGGCAGCGGTCGGTTGACGGCCTATCTGCCGGGGCAGACACCGGATCACATCGATAGTGAAGCGATGATCTGCGATGACAAACCGCATACTCTGGGAATGATCTACGAACCCAAACGGGTACGACTGTTTGTCGATGGCCAAGTGGTTGCCGATCAGGCGATCAAACCACGTGACGGCAAACAAAGCGTGCCCGGTGGACTTGCAATTGGGCGGTTGGTCGAGGGGCGGCTTGGTTGTGACGGCGATATTGAGTGGGTGAGGATTTCTCGGGGCGTTCGTGAAATCGCTTCAAAATCCGTGACCAGTGTGGGCCGCGACGAGACGACTCTCGGTTTTTGGACCTTTGAGAACAAAACGTCTGTAGCGAGCGATCTACCATCGAGCGAGCCGCCGTCTCCGACTGCTGAGTTGGAATACAATCAAGACTTGGTGAAGCAACTCGCTCGCGAGTCTCTGCAACACGGTGATTCCATTCGTGGTGCCCGGGTGTTTGCGAATGCGAAGTCGGCTTGTCTTTCTTGTCACAAAGTCGGCACGCATGGGGGCACGGTGGGGCCCGAACTCACTTCAATTGCCAAGGAACGGACGACAGATCAACTGGTGGAGTCGGTGTTGTGGCCGAAGCGGGACGTCAAACCCGAGTTCATCACTTGGCAGATTCTCACGTCCGAAGGCCACGTCCACACGGGCTATAAACACGCTGAGGATAAAAATTCTCTCACGCTTCGCGAACCGGCTTCGGGCAAACTGATTCCGATCGCAAAGTCCGACATTGAGGAAGAAGTTGCCGGTACGACTGTCATGCCACATGGACTGACCGCCAACATGTCCACGCAACAGCAGTGGGATCTGTTCCGGTTTCTGAGTGCACTTGGCCGCGACGGCCAACCTGTATCGCACGATGTGTTGCAGGTGATCGCACATAGTCAAATGCACGGACCGGCCACATTTCCGGTCACGCAGGCACCGGTCGATCCCGAGCGTTGGCCGAATGCCAATCAGCCTGTCAATCGCGATCGGCTCTACGACTTCTACACGAAGCAGGCCGAGTACTTTCGTAAGCAACCGCATGTGCCGATGGTGCTCGCCCCATTTCCCGGTCTGGATGGCGGAGAGCAAGGGCACTGGGGAAATCAGAACGAAACCACCTGGGCGGACGGTCGTTGGAATGTGACGCAACTTGGCAGCGTCCAATGCGGCGTATTCCGTGGGGCCGGGATGACAGTGCCGCGAGCCGTCTGCGTGCGTCTTGGAATCGACGGCAAGTTCGCAGCGTGTTTCAATCCAGACACGCTGAACTACGACGTCGTCTGGAAAGATGGTTTCGTGCAATTCGATGCGGTCCGTCATGGATTTGTCGGCGGGTTGAAACTCCAAGGCCAAGTGCTGACGAAATCAAAATCCCATCTGCCGAAAGAATCATTCGCGTATCACGGATTCTATCGGCACGGCGATCGCGTCATTTTCGCCTACCGCATTGGAGATGTGGAGTACCTGGATTCGCCGTGGGTCGAGGATGGCAAGTTCGTCCGCGAGGTGGCTCCCGTGGACGAGCACTCTCTCAGTGAGAAGCTCGCAGGAGGACCGACACAATGGCCGCAGATTCTCGAAACGAAGATCACTCCGGGAACCGGACGGCCTTACGCCGTCGATACGATTGAGTTGCCCGAGGAGAATCCATGGAAGGCATTGATGTTCTGTGGCGCTCATGATTTTCTCCCCGACGGCAGCGCCCTGGTCTGCACGATGCAAGGAGATGTATGGCACGTTTCGGGCTTGGACTCTCCTGGTGATCAACCGGGAGTTGCCCGCTGGAAGCGGTTTGCTTCGGGGCTACACCATGCGTTGGGTTTGGTCGTGGCGGACGGTCACGTTTACGTGCAATGTCGGGACCAACTCACGCGGTTGGTCGATCAGAACAACGACGGCGAAGCAGATTTCTACGAGTGCTTTAGCAACGCCTTTTTGACGTCGCCCGCCGGTCATGATTTCATCTGCGGATTACAACGCGATACCGACGGGCAATTCTACACCGCGTCTGGCAATCAAGGATTGGTGCGAATTTCGCCCGACGGTGAACGTGCCGATGTGATTGCGACTGGGTTTCGCAATCCGGACGGACTTGGACTTCTCGCCGATGGCACGGTGACGGTTCCCGTTTCCGAAGGAAGTTGGACGCCGGCATCTGCCATCAACGCCGTCCGCAATGCCCCTGATCGCTCGCCCGCGGATTCGTTGTATTTTGGTTTCGGCGGCCCAAAAGGGAATCTTCCCCCGGAGTTGCCGCTCGTGTATTTGCCACGCGGTCTCGACAACTCAAGTGGCGGCCAAGTGGCGGTGAACAGTGATCAATTTGGTCCGCTCGCCGGTCAGCTGCTTCATTTCTCGTTCGGTGCTGGAACGTGGTTTGTCGTGCTTCGCGATGAAGTCGACGGCCAACTGCAGGGTGCTCTCGTGCCGATGACGGGCGACTTTCTCTCCGGTGCACACCGTGGTCGCTTCAATCCGGTCGATGGTCAATTATACGTTTCGGGTATGGCCGGGTGGGGATCGTACACGCCCCGTGATGGTTGTTTTCAACGCGTGCGATACACAGGTGATGCGGTTCAGGTTCCGATCGGTCTTCACACTTACGAAAACGGAATTCAGATCACATTTGCAGAACCAATTGACGAAGCGGTTGCCACAGATTTGTCAAAGCAGTTCGCTCAATGTTGGAACTATCGCTACAGTGGAGCCTATGGATCGCTCGAGTATTCCCCGTCACATCCGGGACTGGCCGGGCACGATCCGTTAACGATTACCTCTGCCTATGTCCTTGCAGATCGGCGGTCGCTGTTTCTGGAGATTCCAGACTTGCAGCCTGTAAGCCAACTCCACTTGCGACTACACGTCAATACCGACGAGTCAATATCCGGCAACCCTGTCGGCAACGGCCAGGATTTGTTCCTAACCGTACACAAGCTCGATCAGCCGTTTACTGACTTTCCAAGCTACCGTCCTCGCACGAAAACCATAGCGGCACATCCCCTATTGGCAGATCTCGTTCTGCAAGCGGGGCGTAAACGGAATCCATGGGAAAAGCCGATTCCGAATGCCCGTCGCGTTGAGATTGAAACTGGTAAGAATCTCACCTACGCGACACGCGAATTCCAAGTTTCCGCAAACGAGCCGATAGGTTTGACACTCTCGAACCCGGATGTCGTGCCACATAACTGGGTACTCGTCGCACCGGGCATGCTACGGCAAGTTGGCGAGATGGGAAACCGAATGATTGCGAATCCGGAGGCCTACGCCAGACAGTATGTCCCCGAAAGTGACGCGATCATCGCACATACGGACATTGTTCCGCCGGGTCAGTCTCAAACCATTTACTTTCGAGCACCCGCCAAGCCGGGGCGTTACCCGTTTCTGTGCACGTTCCCCGGCCACTGGATGGTCATGAATGGTGTCATGACCGTCGAATAAACCACTTCAGTCAGGCGTTCCAGTGGCTGTCTTCGATGAAGCGCAGAAGTTGTACAGCCGTGTTGTAAATCGGTATGCTTGATATGGCACCAAAAAGGTCGTCAGCCAGCCGTAGAGGAAAGGCCGTCTGATCGCCTCCAAAATCATAGATTACTTGGTGAATCGTATCGCGAGGGTGGCATGAGTGAATCGGCAGCACGCTTACCAATTTCCGTTCCCGAGGGATTCACAAAGCCGTCTTCGTCATACCGATGGCGGGCACGTCTTGCGATGCTGGGACTACTCCTTTTCCTAGCAATCTATATCGGACTCGCATGCTGGTTTACGAGTATCACCTATCGCATGATCGCCGGTGTGATTGCTGGCGGCGAAGGCGCCGTTGCTAGTTTCTTCGCCGCAATTCCCTCGGCCTTCCTTTCAATCTTTATGTGGAAGGCGTTGTTCTTTATTCGTTCTGGCTCAGACGAACCGGGTATTGAGATCACAGCAGAATCACAGAAAGAATTATTTGAGTTCCTATACGGACTCGCCGACGAGATCGGTGCCCCACGTCCCAGGCGAGTTTATCTCAGTCCCGGTGTGAACGCGGCTGTGTTTTACGATCTTTCAATCATCAATCTCATCATTCCCACTCAGAAAAACCTCGTCATTGGTCTAGGGCTTGTCAACTCTTTGAACCGAATGGAGTTCAAAGCAGTACTCGCACACGAGTTCGGACATTTCGCGCAGCGTACAATGACAGTTGGACGTTGGGTCTATATGAGTGAGCAAATTGCTTCACACATTGTGCATAAACGAGATGCCTTAGATCGCCTGCTCGACTTGATCTCAGGAATTGATATTCGCATCGCTTGGATTGGCTGGATCATGCGAACTGTTGTCTGGTCAATTCGCTCGCTCATGGACACGGTGTTCTGTTGGGTATCACTCGCGCATCGGGCTTTGTCACGAGAGATGGAGTTTCAGGCCGATTTGGTCGCGGTATCAGTCACGGGGAGTGATCCCCTCGTCCATGCACTTCATCGACTGCAGCCAGCTGACAACGATTGGGAACTCACACTTGATTTCGCAGGCACCCAGTTGCAAAAAGGGAAACGTGTCTCCGATCTCTACACGGTGCAAAAGCGGATTGGCGAGAATCTCAGTCGTGTACTCGATGATCCAACTTACGGCCGCACTCCGGTTGTCCCCGAAGACGAGCCAAGCGAACATCGTGTGTTCTCGGAAGAGTTGGCTCACCCACCGCGAATGTGGTCGACACACCCAGCGAACACCGATCGCGAGGCCAACGCCAAACGAACCTATATTCCGGCCGACCTCTCCGACAACGAGTCCGCGTGGGTTCTATTCGACCAACCACAGCAACTACGCGAAACGATGACCGAGTTCGTGTTTCGCGATGTCGAAATGAAAGAGTCGCCGAGGGTTCTTTCGGAATCAACAGTTCTCCAAGCCGTTGATGAAAATTACTCCAAACTATCCTATGCTGCGGAATTCCAAGGGTGTTATCTAGGCCGTTCTCTGACAACGTACGCCAAAGATGTGCAGCAGCTTTTTGACGAGCCTCCGGCGCGAGAGGAAATCGACGGTACAATCTCCGAGCTGTACCCCGAGGAATTGAAAGAATCAGTCACCGCGTTGCGAAAGATCTCTGAGGAGATTGGTTTGATGGAGGCCGTCGAAGCCGGTGTCTATGATGCGGCGGGCGGTGTTGTCAAGTATGCCGGTCGTTCTGTGTTACGTGCAGAACTACCGCAACTTGTGAAGCAACTCAAAGAACAACGCACAGAGATTTTGGGGCAAATTCAAAGCCACGACCGTAAGTGTCGGACGACATACAACTCTGCAGCGAGATACATCGGCCGAGGTTGGCAAGATTATCATCGGTCGCTAGTCGAACTGCTGCACTATACCGAGCATAGTCTTGCAGACCTTCGTGATGCCTATAGTCACTTTATGAACACAGTCCGATTCACGGCCGCTGCTGGTCCGGTGAGTCGAGCAAATCTTCAGAAGATTCTTAAGTCGGCCAACGATCTTCAGGGAGTGATGTATGACTTAAACAGTCAGGTTAGCAGTGTGAAGCTTCCTCCCAATGTGAAGGCAGACCTCGAAGTTGAGAGTTGGCGTGATGCGTTTCAGGACTTAGAACTCCCTCCGGCTAACGATCAAAATATCAATCAGTGGGTTCAAGTGCTTGATTCTTGGGTCCAGCCGATGTTGTTCCAGTACGACCGGCTACAGTCCGCCACACTCGACGAGCTCTTAAGAACGGAACAGCAGATTGCGAGTCTGTATCAGTCGACAGAATCTGAGAATGACAGTCCGCCAGACGAAATTGCTATTGATAGCCATGCAAAGGTTCCTACGAAATATTCAACACGTCTGCCGGAGCATGTCAGACCGAAACAGAAACGACTCGATTGGTGGAGTCGGTTTCGTTTGGCGGACGGAATGGGACCAGCCGCGCTTCGGTTTGTGGTCGCATTGTCGATTGTGGGGGCCGTCCTTTATCTAGGAATGGTCACCGGGAACGCGAATGTGATCGTCTACAACGGCCTATCGACGCCTGTTGACGTCAGAATCGCTGACGAACGGCTCACTGTTTCACCTCATCAGCATCGGTCCGTCTCTGTCGGCGTCCATCGCTCGGGACTTGTCGAAGCAAGAGCACCTGACGGGCGATTAATTGAGTCCTTCGAAGCCGACATGGGAAAAGGGTTCGCTAGCTATGTTTATAACATCGCAAGTGCCGCACCAATGGTGGAATGGACCGCAGTCTATGGAAGTTATGCTCCCAGTGAGCCGAAGAACCTCGGATGTCCCCGCTGGCGAACAACGAGTGCGGAATATATTTTCACAGAACCCCCAAATCAGATCCGATCGAGCGGCTCTGGCAGTCGGAAGAAAGTGTTGTCTGCAGCGTCTAACGTTTCTCCGCTTGAGATCACGAGTATGATCGACGACTCGGCTGAACGGGAACGGGTCACGCAGCAACATATTCAATGGGATCAGACAAGTTCGAAGAACTATCTACTATGGCTGGAAATGGGACGTGAGTTTCCCGAACTAGGCGAAATCGTCTCTGAACGGCTTGCTCTCACTCCCGATGATGTTCCCTTAAGACGCATGCAACAAGACCTCGCAAAAGGTGAAGCTAAGGAGACTGTTCGAGTTGAACATCAACGTATCGCAGAGTCGCGGCCGGACGATGTCGATTGGCAATACCTCGCCGCCAGAGCGTTACCAGATGGCGAAAAGCAGGACACGTTATTCTTAGAGGGATACCAGCGATGGCCTGACAATCGCTGGTTCTGCAATGCCGCCGGCAATGTCCATGCGGAACATGCTCATTGGGAGAAAGCGTTAGAATGTTTTGAACCACTTCTCGAAGATCGCGGTATTCTATTTGAAGCGACGGCGTTAGTTTCCGCGCGAGTTCGGCGAGCTATGAACGGTAATGAGTCCGCCGACCTCCAAGACTTGAGCGATTCATCCGTTATATCAATGCGGCTCATGCTGGAAAAAGGCGAAGGGCTTGCGGATTCGCCCTTCATTGCGGTCTCTCAGTTGAATAACGGGCAACTCGAGAAAGCTTATCAAGCGGCAGGTGGCACGAATGCGACACCTTCACTGTTGATCTTGATCTCGACATCGCCAGGGGCGCAAGACGCTTGGCAAGATCAAGCGTTGCAAATTCCGATCGAGGAACTCGAGTCTCCCCACTTATGCATATACGTCGGCGCTCTCGCGTTTCGTCGGGGACAACCGACAGATCGCTATCTCGCACAACTCGAAACGATGTATGAAGAATCCGACCCTTCGCCGCTTGACTTCTATAAACAGTTCCTAAACGGACCACCGACCGCAGATCTGGAATCACAACTCGATGGCCTCGATCCATTCGATCGTGGTGTCGTACTTACCATCGCGACAATCATGTATCCAGATCGCGTTCAAACATCCTGGCGCGACTTAGCCCGACGTCTATTATTCGCAGTCGAACGGCCGAATTTATAACTCTGTAGCGTCTATGTTGACCGCCAAGCGGGCACACTGTTCAGTGCAGAGTGACAATACTCGTCGTGCACCATACTCCGGATGATTGCTACACGGAGTATGATGCTCGATCTAAGTCAATGGTGGATCGCAGTTACTTCTTTTCTGGTTTGTTTGTCTTCGCTAACGGAATCTCCAATTGCGAAGGGGCAAATTTCATTTCTTCTTTGTGCTTGGCGACTAGTTTTTCGATCTGCTTGATGATGTTCGGGTAGTTATTTTGGAGCGGATACTTTTCGCTGGGATCGCGATCAAGGTTGTAGAGGATGGACGGGTCGTGTTTTTGTGGTTGTTTCGGTTCAGTGCCATAGGAACCGTGCGTAACGAAGTGAGCTTTCCACGCTCCCATACGTACTGCCATCAGTTGATAGCCACGGTAGTAGAACATTACCTCACGAGGGCTTGGCCCCTGGCCTAGCAAGACGGGTGAGAGATCCATTCCGTCGACGACACGATCATCCGGCACTTTCGCACCGGCGAGTTTTAGACATGTCGTGTAAATATCCATCGTCGATCCAAGTTCCATATTGACTGTACCGGCGGCGATATGTTCGGGCCACCAAGCGAGTGTCGGTTCTCGCATGCCGCCTTCCCAAGTAGTGCCTTTACCTTCGTGGAGCAACCCCGCCGACCCACCGTGCGTGTCAAACACCAACCAAGGGCCGTTGTCGCTACAGAACCACACGAGTGTATGGTCGGCCAATCCTGTCTCACGGAGCGTGTCCAAAACCTGACCGACCGACCAATCGATTTCTTCCATTGCATCGCCATACAAACCGCGTCGGCTGACGTCCTCAAACTCTTTGGAGCGGAAGAGTGGCACGTGCATCATCGAATGGGCCAGGTACACGAAGAACGGCTGGTCTTGGTGAGACTTGATAAAGTTGATGGTCTCCTCGGTGTAGCGTTTTGTGATCGTGTTCTGATCGGCGGGGCGTTCGATGATTTCCAAGTCCCGCATCAATGGGACGTTCCAATACTCGATTTTAGGATCCCAGAACGCGGCTCGGCCTTTGGGGCCGATGTCGTTTAGCCTATCCATGTCGTTCGAGTAGGGAATGCCGAAGTAGGTGTCGAAGCCGTTGTTCGTGGGCAGAAACTGCGGCAGATGCCCGAGGTGCCATTTGCCGACGCAGGCCGTTGCATAGCCGACGTCTTTGAGAGCCTCTGCAAAAGTGATTTCACTCGCGGGGATGCCGCCACCAGAGTTCGGAAATAGCACACGGCGTTTGTCACTGCACATCCCGCTGCGAGCGGGCAGCCGTCCGGTCATCAACGCGGCTCGGCTGGGCGTGCACACAGGAGACGCTGAATAGAACTGCGTAAACTTGATCCCTTCCGCCGCCATACGATCCAAATTCGGCGTGCGAATCGTGGGATGCCCAAAGCATCCCAAATCGCCATATCCCAAGTCATCGCAAAAGATCACCACGACATTGGGTTTCGGTGGTTCGGCACAGAACGCCGTTTGACCAATTAGTCCAAGACTCGAAATCAGTCCTACAATCACACGAGCACTTAGAGACATGCGTTTTCCTTAGTTGTTAGAGAGAGGTTTGCGAAAACTCGAAACGCAGTCTACGACAGATAAAGAACGATTTACCAGTAAGTCTTCGATAACGGTATTGTCACGAATACGTTGGCGACGGACTACTAGGGAAAGCCTTTGCGAAGATTGTTAAATAGGATATTAATATCTTATTTTTCCGTGGGTCGATGGTGATTCTGATTGCAAGGTTGTATCATTTGAAGCAATCGACTCCGGGATTAGGTTCAGGTGTCAGGATGCTGTTATTTGATCCGTCACGATTCGCCCACCTAGAGATTATTAGAAATCGCGAGCCATGACTGATGCGGACCCTCAACCGGCGAAACGCGCATTGTTCCGTCGGGCGTTGTTCTCGTCGTCAGCAGTTGCCGTCGTGCTATGCTTGCTTCTTGGTACCTTGTCGGGGGTTGGGGCTTTTACGTTTGGATATGGTCAAGGGGCGAGCTATCTGAGCGACGATCCCAAAGGATGCGCAAACTGCCACGTGATGCAGGAGTACTTCGATACTTGGCAGAACAGCAGTCATCACCATGTCGCCGTGTGTAACGATTGTCATTTGTCGCACCACCCAGTCGGCAAATGGGTGACGAAAGCCGACAACGGGTTCTTTCATTCGCTCGCGTTCACACTACAGGATTATCACGATCCGATTGAAATCAAAGCTCGCAATAGAGTAATCACCCAGAACGCATGTATTTATTGTCACAAAGACTTTGTGCATGCCTTGTTGCCGCCGGCCTCGGCGGACGGTAAGGCTGCTTCACAGTCGATGTTGTCGTGCGTGCATTGTCATGCGGATGTTGGTCACGCGTTTCATCCGATTTCCTCGCAAGCGGTCCGCGACTAGCGTATTCGTAATTCGGAGTCATTCATGAGTTCCGCCGGCAAACCTTCGATTGGTGGGATGGCGTTGCTGACCGTCGTCGCTGCCGTCGCCACCTTTGGCGTGACGGCCCTGTTGATCAACATTTTTCAACGGAAACAAGAAGCACGGACGCCGACCGTGCGGATCGTGAACGTGACCGAAGCCACCACCGATCCCGAACCGTGGGGCTTGAACTATCCGATGCAATACGAAACGTACTTGCAACGTGCCGACAACGAATGGACCGACTATGGCGGCAACCATGCATTGGCACCGAGCAAGCTCGAATCGGATCCCTGGTTGAAACGGCTATACGCGGGCTATGCATTTAGCATCGACTACCGCGAGGCGAGGGGGCATGCTTTTATGCTGAGTGATCAGGAGGTCACCAAACGTGTCACGGAGGTTCAACAAGCGGGGGCATGTTTGCATTGTCATGCATCAATCGTTCCGACGTATCGGCGAATCGGACTCGAAGAACTCGGGCAGGAACCAACCCCCGAGAATATCGCAGACGGTTTTCATAAAGATGCCGTGATGGCGGGCTTCAAAGCGGTGAGTCGAAGGAACTATGAAGACGTTCATGCGGAACTTTTGAAAACTCTCGATCGATTCGGGAACCCTGAAGAGTACAAAGACCCGCACGTCGGCGATGCTCATCCGGTGTCGTGCGTGGACTGTCACGATCCCCAAACGATGGCCATTCGAATTACGCGACCAGGGTTCTTTGAAGGCATCATCAAGTTGGCGGAGAGTGACGATCCTGTTCCACACTTGCCTAGTATTCAACAGTGGCGGGATTCGGATCGTGCTACTCCGTACGATCCCAACAAAAATGCCACGCGACAAGAAATGCGGAGTTTCGTATGTGGGCAGTGTCACGTGGAATACTATTGCGCGAACAAGATGACATTGACTTACCCATGGAGCAACGGACTCAAAATGGAGGACTTGGAAGCGGAGTGGGAGTCAACTCGTTTTGAAGGTGATGAACCCTTCTTTGATTACGTTCACAAAGAAACCGGCACGAAAGTCTTCAAAGCCCAGCACCCGGAGTTCGAGTTATGGAGTCAAGGGATTCACGCGCGTGCCGGTGTGAGTTGCAGCGACTGTCATATGCCCTACGAAAAGCAAGGCGCGACGAAGTTTAGCACGCACTGGGTCCGCAGCCCGATGCTCAATATCAATCGTGCCTGCCAGGGCTGTCACCGTGTTCCTGAAGAAGAATTGGTCGCGCGTGTCAAAACCATTCAGGGACGAACACGCTCCTTGATCGACAGGTCCGCGGTCGCAATGACAGACATGCTTGATGCCATCCTCGCGGCCCAAAAGGCAGGTGCGACGGACGATCAACTGAAACCCATTCGTGATCTGCAACGCAAGGCTATGTGGCGGTTGGACTATATCAGCAGTGAGAATTCGAAAGGCTTTCACGCCGATCAAGAGGCTGCGCGGATTCTCGGCGAGTCCATCGACTACAGTCGGCAAGCTCAGGCGGCAGCATACAAGTTGCTAGGTCAGTCCGAATAAAGGCCTAGAAAACAAGGAAATACCATTCCTCAGAGGTCTCAAGTCGTGAGCAGTGACCAACTTGCCGGTTTGATATCGGTTCTCATCGGTGTTTATAGTTGGTTGCTTGGGCGTGATCTGTTGGCTCAAGCTCGGAGACATCATCCGGCAGTCGACCCATCTCTCGCGAGACGAGGGAAACTGCTCGTAATTGTCGGCCCGATTATTATAGTATCCGGTGTCGTCCAGATGATCAGTATCTTCGGAAGATAAACTCACTACACAAGAACTACAACTCGGACTAGAGCGGATTGTTGAGGACGAGATCTTCCTGGCTTAGATTCGACAGGACTTCGACCCGACCGTCGGAAGTGCGGCCGATAGTGACGAGCCGGCGTTCTTGTTGTCCATTCTCCATGACCACAACACGAGCCTGATTGGCGTGTTCTCTCTCGACGAGACACGACTCAGGAATCGTTAACCAGTCCGGCGTGGCCGGGATGGTCAATGTCACGGCTCCATACATTCCCGCAACGAGTATTCCATCGGGATTTGGAAGGTCGATCTCTGCTCGCATGGTACGAGTCCGACGGTCTTGGTGCTGACCGACACGACAGACTTGAGCTTCGAACAACTTGCCGGTAAGTCCGTCCACGCTCACATGAGCAGATTGCCCGGGACGCACGAATGGCACGTCGGGATTGGGAATCTGTACAATCACTCGCATGAAATCCGTTCTTGCAATTCGAAATAGCGATTGTTTCTCGCCCGCGGTTGCCGGTCGAATAAATGCACCGCGATCGAAGTTTCGTTCGGTAATCACACCGTCGAATGGTGCTCTGATTTGGGTGAATCGCTGCATCACATCCGCCCGTGCAAGTTCCGCCAGAGCAACGCGAACATCCGCTTCAGCCGCCTTTAAATCGGCTTGAGCTTGCTGAATGCGGGTTTCAAGGGCTGCCAACTCCGCCTTTGCAACGGTGGCCGCCGCATTCGCTTCTCTTTCCAAAGCCTGTGCCGATTCCCACCGGTGCACGTGTTCGTCGACGAGTTTTTGCTCGACCGCATTTTGTTCGGCCAAGTTCCGAATCCGCGTCAGCATTTTGTTTCGCAGACTCGTTTGAGCCGTCGCTGCACTAACTTCAGCGGCCACCTGTTCGATCTGAGCCAACTTCGCTACGCGCTCCGCTCGCGTCGTCGCAAGTTTTGCCTGAGATTGGATGACACGACTCTCAGCCTGTTGCAGCAACGCTCGGTAACGCTCGACATCCTTGAGCAATTCGGGAGCGTCTAGTTCGGCTAGGACATCTCCTTGGTGGACGACATCACCGATCTCAACATAACACTGCTTGAGATAACCCGGCACACGAGCAAACAGATTCGTCGATTCAAACGACTCGACTGTCCCGGTCATTTTCAACTCACGAGCTAGTCCACCCGGTTGAGGACGAATGACATCGTAGGTCGGGGATGGCTCGATCGGAGTCGGTGATTCAGATTCTAAGTGTTCTGGGGTTAATTCCGGTGATGACTGACTACCCCACAGAACACTCAAACCTCCAACAACCATAATTCCGCAAAAAGCGACCGCAATTCTTCGGCGGCGCCCTGTGGGTTTGGTGGTTGGTAGTTCGACTGGCAAGGCGGGGGCGTCGGCATTCATATGCTAGCTCTCTGGAGTCGATTCTAGTAACGGTGTCTTCGAAGGTAACAAACCCTTACGTTCTCGTTTCCCGAAAGTCCAAATAAAACTAGTCAAAACACGCCAAGAGATATCAAATCGTGAGCTATGTTGAAGTTAGGGAACACACGTGATACCGGGCCGCCTCGATGAATTAGACTTCTGAAGACGAGATGCAACATGATTCGAACTCTCATCAAAGGTTCGTTGGCCCAACCATGTACGGTGATTGTGGGAGTGCTTTCGATCGTTGTGCTCGGGGCAATTTGTCTCGTGTCCATACCGATCGACATTCTACCGGTGAACACTGCACCCGCGGTGCAAGTGCTAACGTTCTACAACGGTATGCCGGCTGAATCGATTGAGAAGAACATCACTAGCCGTCTGGAACGACAAACTGGACAGGCGACCGGGCGGATTCGGCAAGAATCGCGATCGATCCAAGGTGCGAGTATTGTTCGCAACTACTTCGACGGCAGTGTGGACCCCTCAGGAGCACTCACGCAGGTCAGTTCACTCGCAACGGCTGCGGCGAAGAACATGCCGCCGGGCACCGATCCCTCCGTGATTTTGCCGTTTGATCCCACCGGAACAACTCCGGTGTGTGTGATCGCTCTCGACAGCAAGACGGCTTCCGAATCGACGTTGTACGACATCGGTCGGTACGAAGTCCGTAACATGATCATGGGGATGCCCGGTGCCAACGCGCCAGCGGTTCACGGCGGGAAGATGCGGGCGATTATGGCGTATGTCGACCGCGATAAACTCGCCGCTCGGGGATTGTCACCGTTGGCGGTGATGGAAGCGATGGATAATTACAACGTGTTCGTGCCCGCCGGACAGGCACGGTTCGGCGACCGCACGTACGCGATTAGTTCGAATGCGATGCACGAATCCGTCGAGTCGATGGGGCGAATTCCGCTTCGCAGTGAAAATGATAACGCAGCCTTTCTTTCCGATGTCGCCACGCCGGTCGATACGAACTTGATGCAAAACAGTTTGGTCCGCGTCGACGGGCGTCGGCAGGTTTATATTCCGGTGTATCGGCAACCGGGAGCAAGCACGCTCAATGTGGTCGACAACCTGCGAAACTCCCTCGACGACATGACCGCACGCCTTTCCCAAGGCGGGGTCGATTTGAAACTTGTGATGGACCAGTCCGTTTACGTTCGACAGGCCATTCACAGTTTGGTGGAAGAAGGCGTGTTGGGCGCGGTGATGTGCTCGCTGGTGATTTTGTTGTTTCTCGGCGATGCTCGCATGATGGGCATCGCGGTGCTCGTGATTCCGATTTCCGTGCTCGCGGCCATTGCCGGTCTGAAAGCGACAGGCAATTCGATCAACGTGATGACCCTCGCCGGTTTATCGCTGGCGATTGGTCCGCTCGTCGACTTGGCCGTGATCGGGTTGGAGAATACCCACCGACATCTCATGCGTGGCGAATCGCCCCGTGATGCGGCTTACCTCGGCGCGAGTGAAGTTTCGACGCCGGCATTCGTGGCAACTTGTTGCACGCTCGCCGTTTTGGCACCGCTCGCGTTTCTGCCGGACTTGGGCGAATTCCTCTTCCGCCCGATGGCATTGGCACTCGGATTCGCAATGATCGCCGCGTACTTTCTTTCGCAGACGTTGGTGCCAAACCGCTGTGCCACTTGGCTCAAACCTCACAATCATCACGAAGAAACAACACCATCACTGGGAATGTTGGGGCGGGTGAGAGCCGTCGTCTCGGGAGTGTTCGCAAAGTGGGAACTCGTTTTCTATCACATGAGCCGCACCTATGAGAAAGCACTGCTGAAGTGTTTGAAGTATCGGCTTGCAGTCGTTGTGGGTTCGATGTTGTTGCTCGCAGGTACGCTCGTCGCGTTTGGTCCACATTTGAAACGGGAGTTCTTCCCCGAAGTGGATTCAGGAGCGTTCGAAGTCATCGTGCGAGCAGAGAGCGGCACATCGCTGGATGTGACCGAGAAACGTGTCGCGGCTGTGGAGGAACTGATTCGCACAAGCATCGGCGACGACATGCAACTCGTGATGTCCGAAGTCGGAGCCGTCGCGGATTGGTCCGCCGCTTACACACCGAACTCCGGCCCAATGGATGGCGTGATCAAAGTGCAATTGACCGCCGATCGTCAGGGAACATCTCAGCAACACGTCCGACGACTTCGTGACCGGTTGGCGAATGATCCGAAGTTCAGCGACCTTGAATTCGGTTTCGACACCGGCGGGATGATCCGCACGGCGATGAACGGCGGGAAATCGACGCCGCTCAACATTCGCGTAATCGGGAAGGATCTCTCGCAACTTCGCGGTATTGCCGATGCCATTCAGAAACGTGTGACCGAAATCGATGGCGTGGTTGATGCCCGCATTCTGCAGCGGTTGGATTACCCACAATACATCGTTGAAGTCGACCGCACCCGCGCTGCGGACTTGGGGCTGCCGTTGCCTTATGTGGTTAAGAACGTTGTCGCAGCTCTCAACAGCAGCATTCAATTCAACAAGAAGAATTTCTACATCGACCCGATCAGCAAAGGTCAGTACTACGTTGGCGTGCAGTATCGGGAAGAAGATATCGAATCGCTCGAAACGTTGTTGAACATCCCGATCACAAGTCCATCGCAAGGCGAATCGATTCCGCTGCGGAACGTGGTCACGCTGCGGCGGTCGAATGTGCCGACGGAAGTCGTGCACCAAGATTTGAAATCGGGGATCGATCTCGCAATGGCCGTCGATGGCCGCGACTTGGGCCACATCGCTGACGAAGTCGTCACATTGCTCGACGAATTCGGCGTGCAAAAAAGCGACGGTGTTTGGACTCCCTATGCACCCGATTCCAAAGACGAAACGATCGCCGGTGTGCAAGTCCAACTCAGCGGTGAATACGTTCGCATGCAGAATATGTTCCGCAATCTCGCGGGCGGCTTTCTGATGGCAACTTTCCTGGTGTATTTGCTGCTGGTGATTTTGTTCCAGTCGTTCAAGTTGCCGTTGGTGATTCTCTTCGCTGTCCCGTTGGGTTTGATCGGCGTGGTGTTGATGTTGTACGTCACTTCGACGGCGATCAACGTGCAATCACTGTTGGGAGTGATCTTCATGGTCGGGATCGTCGTAGCGAACACGGTGCTACTGATTGACTGTACCCAGAATCTGCGACGCGACGAATTTATGCCACCATTGCCTGCGATTCTGCAAGCCGCCTGCCTTCGGATGCGGCCGATTCTGATGACGGCTCTCGCGGCGTTGCTTGCACTGGCACCAATGGCGATGGCTCACGGTCGCGGCAGCGAAGCCAACGCTCCACTTGGACGGGCAGTGATCGGCGGTTTGCTAGCGGGTTTGGTCACGACACTCCTAGTTGTGCCGTGTTTGTACGGTTTGATGATTCACGAAGAACCATCGGATGAACCCGAACTGGTGTTAGAGTGAACTTGGCCAACCGAGCGCCCGGTTCAAACGAAACTGGGCCTCGTTGTAGTCCACCAACGTGCGAAGATATTCTCGGCGGATCGTGTCCAAGGCACGGAGCGACTGCAACGCTTCAATTGGCAACCCTTGGCCCTCGCGAATCCGTAGCATGTCCCGCTGATACGCATCCTCAGCCGACGTGATCCCGCCTTCGACAATTGTGATCTGTCGTCGGCGGGCTTCGACTTCGGCGTGTGCCTCCAGTACTTCACGGGCGACTTGATCCATCAAACGCACTTGATCGGCTTGCGCCTGGTGAATCCGAGCGGAAGCTTTGTGGCGAGCGGCTTGTTCTCCAAAACCAAGATTCCGAACTTCCCAGTATGCCATCACGTCGACATCAAACCGGTCGTCGTAACGATCGAGATCCGAATCTCGACCGCCGCCAAAACCGCCGTAACTCATTCCTAAAATCACACTCGGCATCAGCGGGGCGGCTTGTTCTCGTCGCAGTTGCTCGCATGCCATTCCGACTAAATGCCGACTCTCCACCAGTTCCGGTCGGTTCGACAAACCAACGGCGACGAGTTCATTTCGGTCTCGCTCGGGCGACACCAATTCCAACGGCGTTAGCACCGGTTCGCGGGGAGCCAACTCGGTAATGCCATCCAGACTCAACGCCTGCACCAACCGCACGGTTGCCACGTTAATATCCTCGGTGGCCCGCTCGACGAAGGTTTGCCGAAGCGTCAATTCGGTTTGGGCACGATCCGCATCGGACTGCGGCGCGAGACCTTCATTCGCGAACTTGGCCGTCAACTCAGCCAGTTGCTGAGAGTGATGCAAAGTCTCCACGACAATCGCTTGTCGCTGGTACGCTTCGAGCAATCTTAGGTATGCCAGCGAAGCATCCAACAGCACATCGTTGTTCGTTGCAGTGGCGGCTTGATGCCGTGCAGACACGAGTTGCTCGGCAATTCGTGGTTGAATCCAGGCGTCGGCCAGATGAAACGCCGCCAATAATCCCGGAATTGCCGGTGGACCAGAACCAATCGCCCGCGCTCCGAAACCTTGGTACGTCGCACCGCGGCTGACATCAATCACCTCACCGTCGGCTCGCTGCAGCGGTCCGTCATGTCGACTGTAACTTAGACCCATGCGAATTGACGGCAACCATAGAACCTCTGCTTGTTCCAAGTCGGCATATGCCTCGGCAATGCGATTTTGAGCGACGTGAATCCGCGGGTTCTCACGACCGGCAATCTGCAGCACTTCACCAAAGTCGACGGAATAAGCGGCTGCGGACGGAACCTGCTCGGGAAGTGGAACGTCCGGGGCGGTTTGCAATGATGCCGGTTGGACTGGGGACGCATCGGGATTTTTCGACTCGGATACCGGTCGACAACTCGGCAGTTGTTTCAATGACTCGGCAGCGGACGACATCACGCCTGAAGCCGGCGAACTCGAGTTTCGACTCACCTCAGGAGCCGCACAACCGACCCACGAAAAGCCCAGACAAATGCCGAGCGTATGGAGGTTTCGCTTAAAATGTCCGCGGCGATGCCAACTCATACTTTGCCCGTTCCGCCCCTGAAACGATTGGATTTCGCCCGCTCTCTTTTTTCATGTCGGTGGAAGCCGTTTGGAAAATTGAGCGGATTAGTTCAAGGGCAGTGAATTTGACGGGAAAAACGGTTGTTCCGACGCATTGTCGATTCTGATCACAGCTGTTCGACGGTCTAAAGATGTAAGGTTGTTCTCCGTCAGGGTTTCCAAGTCATCAAAGGCGTAATTTTCGATTGAATTTTTTTCAATCCCTGCAGAAAACTGAACTATGTTTTAAAGAAGTCAGTATTTCTCACGGGATTCGATCGATGCCAAATTACTTAGAATTGCCGGACGAATTGAGCCACCTCCTCGAAAAACGCGAGGGTCATGACCGACGCAAAGCCGACCGCCGTCGTAAACGGACGATCGCCGAGCAGAAGGCGAATTCGCCCGAACGCGAACGTCGAGCCGGACGTGAACGCCGACGAAAATCCCGTCGCAACAATGATTGTTGAGTCGTTACTTATTCACTCGCAAGTTGACTGAACGCGGCTTGCAACTGATCTCGGGCTACGCGTGCTTCGGAACCTTCTTGGTTTTGACGGAACGGATGGCGTTCTTGCAAATCCGTATGGAGGTCATAGAGCCGCCCGTCGTTGTAGAGTTTCCACCGCCCGGTGCGGACCCAACGCAATCCACTGCTGGAACCGTCTGGTTCGACGCCACCAGGTTTCGGTAGAACGGCTTCTTCCGCATATGCCCACCGTCGTGGTGAGGACCCGGTCCCCAACAATCGCGGTGCGAAACTCACGCCGTCGATCTTGCGATCCTGCGGAAGTTCTCCGCCGGTGAGTTCGACAAACGTCGGCAGATAATCGCTCATATCGACCAGGTCATCGACGACTTGGCCTGGGCGAATCGTTCCCGGCCAATTGGCGATCAGCGGGACGTTGGTTCCGTCGTCGGTCAGCTTCTTTTTCCCGCCAGGAACGAGCAATCCGTTCTGTTTGGATACCACCGCTTCTCGGATAAGTTCTTTGCCGTCCGCTCGGATGATGATCTCCGGCGGTGTGCCGTTGTCCGCTGTGAAGAGAATCAGAGTTTTTTCACGCAGTCCGAGAGCGTTCAAGGCTGCCACCATCCGGCCGACATTGCGATCCATTTCCGCCACCATTTCCGCGTAATTGTCATAGCGGCCGAACGGACCATGCGGAACCGGCGGGTCGAGATCGTCGGTCACTTCATGACACACCGCCATCGAATAATACGCCAGGAACGGTTTTTCGCGGTTGGCTTTCATGAACTCGATCAGTCCGCGAACGTAGAGATCGGGACCATAGTGACCGAGCGTGTCTTCACGGACTGTGCCGTCGTGGTAAATCATTGGCTCGTAATAACGCGGTCCCTCATGCCAACCGAAGAGGTCGGAATGTTGAAACCCAAGCCGACGGGGATGCAGCGGATCATCCCGCAACAAACAGAGTTGCCATTTTCCCGCGATGTATGTGGCGTAATCATTTTCTCGAAGTTGGTTCGCCCAGGTCGTCAATTCTTCGCTTTCGGGAAAATCACCCCAGGTGACTTGGCCGTGTCGAAAGGGATATTTCCCGGTCATCAGGGTCAACCGCGTGGGATGACAAACCGGCATGCTAAACCCATTGCGAAACAACATGCCGGTGCGTGCGAGTTCATCCAAATGCGGCGTGGCATACGACTGTCCGCCGTAACAGCCAAGAACTTCTTGCCCGACATCGTCGGCTAGAATGAACAAGATATTCGGCCGCTCCGCAGAAAACGCAGGAGCATGGAAAAGCATCGAACAAACAACAAGCTGCAGAATTCGCGTGAGCATAGAAAGCGCATTCACTTGTAGGTCAGGCTGTGCCCGACGGTTATGTTGGGAGTACTCAACGAAAAAGAGCCATGCTCTTTCGAGCATGGCTCCTAAACTAACCGAGTTTTGCTGGTTGTTTCAACCGGCGACTATTCTGCGGCGGCTTCGCCTTCACCGGCACCGACGGGAACTGGTTCTTCGATCGGCTCGTTGGAACCGACGAAGTCGAGTTGCTTCTGGTCGCCGACTTCTTTGACCGCGACGGTGATCAAGTTATCGCCATCGAAAGAACCACGCAGCAATTCTTCACTGAGCGGGTCTTCGATGTAACGTTCAACACTTCGACGCAACGGTCGAGCACCGTAGTCGAGTTGTTGACCGCCTTCGTCGCCGCGATCGATCAAGAACTCTTTCGCTTCGTCCGTCAATTCGAGACGCACGCCGCGTTGTTCGTTCAGACGTTCGCGAACTTTGCTGAGTTCGATTTCCACGATCTCTTTGAGTTCCTCACGCGTGAGTTTGCGGAACACGACGACTTCGTCCAACCGGCCCAAAAACTCGGGACGGAAGGCGTTTTGCAGGTCGCCCATCACGCCGACTTTCATCTTCTCGTACGAAGTGTCTTGGTCGGCCTTCTGGAAACCAAATGCCGTTCCGTGGGCGGTGGCCGACGAACCGACGTTAGTGGTCATGATCAACACGACGTTCTTGAAGTCCACTTTGCGACCGAAGCTGTCGGTCAGGTGACCTTCCTCCATGATTTGGAGGAGCATGTTGTAGACTTCGTGGTGAGCTTTCTCGATTTCGTCGAGCAAGACCACCGCATACGGACGCCGTCGGATTTTCTCCGTGAGCTGACCGCCTTCTTCGTAGCCGACATATCCGGGAGGTGCCCCGATCAACCGGCTAACGTTGTGTTTCTCTTGGTATTCGCTCATGTCGATTTGGATGAGGGCGTCTTCCTCACCGAACATGAACTCGGCCAATGTTTTTGCGAGCAACGTTTTCCCGACCCCGGTCGGACCGGAGAACAGGAACGCCCCGGTTGGCCGTTTCGGATCTTTCAAACCCGATCGAGCCCGACGGACGGCTTTCGCCACTTGCGTGATGGCTTCGTCTTGGCTGATGACGCGTTTGTGGAGTTCTTTCTCCATCGCCAGCAGTCGAACGGTGTCTTCGCTAGAGAGCCGCATCAGCGGAATACCCGTCATTCGGGCCACCACTTCAGCGACGACTTCCGCGTCGACCACACCATCGGTTTCTTTGCTCTTTTCTCGCCAATCGCGAGTGAGCTTCTCTTTTTTCTTCTTCAGCTTGTCGGCTTGATCCCGAAGCGACGCCGCCTTTTCAAAGTCTTGATTGGCGACGGCTTCCTCTTTGGATTGGTTCAGCCGTTCGATGTCTTCATCGAGTTCCTTCAAATCGGGTGGGCGAACCATGCTCTTGAGCCGAATTCGGGCACCGGCTTCGTCAATCACATCGATCGCTTTGTCCGGCAAACACCGAGCCGTAATATACCGCGTCGACAGTTCGACGGCTTTTTCGAGGGCATCATCGGTGATCTGCACTCGGTGGTGGGCTTCGTACCGATCTCGCAAACCCTTGAGAATCTGCACAGTTTGTTCAGCCGACGGTGGTTCGACCACGACATTTTGGAAACGTCGTTCGAGGGCACTGTCTTTTTCGATGTACTTGCGGTACTCGTCGAGCGTCGTCGCACCGATACATTGCAACTCACCCCGCGACAATGCCGGCTTGAGCACGTTGGAAGCGTCGATCGCCCCTTCCGCACCGCCAGCACCGACAAGGGTGTGCAATTCGTCAATGAACAAAATCACATTCTTCGCCCGACGAACTTCGTTCATCACGGCTTTAATGCGTTCTTCGAATTGTCCGCGATACTTAGTCCCGGCAACCATCATCGCCAAGTCGAGAACGACAATACGGCGATCGCGGAGCAAGTCCGGAACTTCACCGTTGACGACCATCTGGGCAAAGCCTTCGACAATCGCGGTTTTTCCGACACCGGCTTCCCCGAGCAACACAGGGTTGTTCTTTTGACGACGGCAGAGAATCTGAATGACGCGTTCGATCTCGTCGGAACGACCGATGACCGGGTCAAGTTTCGTTTGCCGAGCCAGTTCGGTCAGATCGCGACCGAAACTGTCGAGCGCGGGCGTTTTGCTCTTGCTGCTTTTGCCGGATGAACTTGCACCCGCCCGTTCGCTAACGCCTTCGCCACCTTCATTGTGGCCAAGGAGATTCAACACTTCGTCGCGAACATCTTCGAGCTTAAGCCCAAGATTCATCAAGACTTGCGCCGCGACACCTTCTTGTTCCCGCAGCAATCCAAGCAGCAGGTGTTCGGTGCCAACATAGTTATGATTTAGATTGCGAGCTTCTTCCATCGCATATTCGATGACTTTTTTCGCTCGCGGCGTTTGCGGCAGTTTGCCCATCGTGACCATATCCGGTCCCGACTGGACGATTTTTTCCACTTCGAGTCGAATCTTCCGCAGATCGACATCCAAGTTTTTCAGCACATTGGCAGCAACTCCAGAGCCTTCTTTCACAAGACCCAAAAGAATATGCTCGGTTCCAATATACTCATGGTTGAACCGTTGAGCTTCTTGGTTGGCCAACTGCATGACCTTCCGAGCCCGGTCCGTAAATCGTTCATACATGTAATTTCTCCCTCATAATCCCCCCAACTGCGTGGCGTCGGGTTGTCTGATTGACGAAACCGACGTCTTGAAACCGCCGCTGCATCCTCCATGTGCATTTTTCCAAGTCCCAAAATGATCGACGGGGTGAATTGTCGTTCGATTCAGAACTGGACATCATGGACAACATACCATCTTCATACTTACGCCACGAAGGGCGACCACGTGGGAACTTTTTTCGCTTCCCGTTGAACTTCACGACTGACTTCCCCGCCTTCGTCAGCTTGGAACTGTTTGGAAAGGTGGACGGGGATGCTAATTTCTTCCGATGAGTTGTCTCAAATGGGGTGGACAACAAAAAATGTGAAAACTCGAAACCTGCATTGAAATCAGGTTGAATTTTAGTCGTCCACCGGCAATGTGGCAAGATAGTCCTGCTGCACACATGATGGTGGCTGGGTCGAATTTGGGGAATTGGGGAAGTTTTCGTGCGAATCTCTTGGACAGCCGGTGCACTTCGGGCTTTCGAGCGGGCCGGCCAGTCGGCAGCCTCGCAAAATTGTGGTCATGTGGAGCCATCGCATTTGCTATGGGCATTGTGGTGTGAAGAGACCCGAGCCGCGGAGATCCTTCAAGAATTCTCGCTGAACGATCAACACATCCATGAGATTTGCCCGGGACAGCAGGAACAGCTCGAACTCCAACATGACATTCCCCCGGACGGCTCAAATATGGAGGCCATCCGCATTGCTGCCTCGGACTTGCTCGCAAAAGTCGGTGGCTCGTCCGAGGTCGGCACGGAATTTCTTCTATGGGGATTGTTCGAAGTCGATTCCCCGGTT
This sequence comes from Thalassoroseus sp., assembly GCF_984380535.1. NCBI lineage: Bacteria > Pseudomonadati > Planctomycetota > Planctomycetia > Planctomycetales > Planctomycetaceae > Thalassoroseus > Thalassoroseus sp. Next base: position 134,352 of record NZ_CFHRBF010000017.1, on the reverse strand, counting down.
GCAACGGCCATGCGAAGTTGGGGCATTACCGAGTCGGACCTTACCACGCGTATTTGCCGAAGTTCAGGAATCGTCACGGAACCGATTGCCGTCGATTTCCAATTGGACAATTCCCCGAACATCACGTCGCCCGTTGCTCCGCGACCGACAACAACATCACAGGCTGGTGTCGAGCGGTTGTTGGATGCGGCTGGAAATCGCGCTCGGGAGGGGTTGCGGGTCGTGGAAGACGCTGTGCGGTTTTTGTTCAACGACCGCGTTCTCACCGAGCAATTGAAATCTTGGCGACATGACTTGCGGACGGCTCTCGACAGTTTGGATTCCCATCGTCTTCTGGAATCTCGTGACACCACCGGCGACGTCGGCACCACCGTGCAAACAGCTGCAGAGTTCCACCGGCAGTCGGTGCGTGACATCATCACGGCAAACTTTAAACGCACGCAGGAAGCACTGCGGTCACTCGAAGAGTTCGGCAAACTACGATCCGCCCAAGTCGGGCAGCAATTCGAGCAACTTCGTTATCGTCTCTACACACTCGAACGCGATGTGATTCGCTCCATCACCTCTCGATCGATTAAGTCTGAAAGCGGACTCCACGAACGACATCTGTACGTGTTACTTACCGAGTCGGTTTGTCGGCCACGTACGCTGGAAGGGATCATTGAGAGTCTATCGCCGGCAGAAATTGCGAAGAAAACGATTGTGCAAATCCGTGAGAAATCGATGCCGGATCGTGAGTTGCTCTCGCATGCTCGAAAGATTCGGCAATTAACACGGGACCGGGACATCGTGTTGATCATGAACGACCGCCCCGATTTGGCCGTTCTCTGTGATGCCGATGGTGTGCATGTCGGGCAAGAAGAACTCACCGCGAAGGAAGCACGACAAATTGTCGGGCCGAATCGATTGGTCGGGGTGTCGACGCATACCATCGAACAAGCCCGGCAAGCCGTCGATGATGGAGCCGACTACATTGGCGTTGGCCCGGTGTTTACTTCGCAAACGAAGACGTTCTCGGAATTCGCCGGCCTGGAATTCGTTCGCCAAGTTGCGGAGGAGATCCCCATTCCGTGGTATGCCATCGGCGGGATCACCAACGGGAACATTGAAACCGTCATCGCTGCCGGCGCGAAACGCGTTGCGGTGTGTCATGATATCTGCGGTTCCAACGATCCCGCACAGACGGCGAGCTTGCTGCTCTCGAAATTGACAATCACCGAATCGGAGTAACCTTTGATGATTTCCATCTCGTCGGCGAATGGATTGGAAGCCACGAAGCTGGCCTATGAACAGATGCAAAATGGCGTCGATCCTTTGGATGCCGTCGTCGCGGGTGTGTCGTTGGTCGAGGACGATCCCAACGACACCAGCGTCGGATACGGAGGCATTCCAAACGAAGTGGGGGAAGTCGAACTCGACGCCGCAGTGATGCATGGGCCGACTCACCGGGCGGGCGCCGTCGCGGCGATGAAAAACATTCGCTACGCCAGCGCGGTGGCCAAGTTGGTGATGGAACACAGCGATCATGTGTTGATCGCCGGAGAAGGAGCGTTGCAATTTGCCAAGGCGTTCGGATTCGAAGAAGAGAACTTGTTGACCGAGAAAGCACGAAAAATTTGGTTGTACTGGAAGCAAACACTCTCGCCGCGTGGCGATTGGTTGCCACCTGCGATCGAGAACGTCGATCCCGATGTGGCGAAGTTTTTTCGATTGGAGAATCTCCGCACGCCGGAAGAACAAGCACTCGCCGCTACCGAACAACGGTGGTCTCGTCCGACGGGCACGATTCATTGTTCCGCGATGAATGCCAACGGCGACATTTCTTGCACGACCAGCACCAGCGGCCTGGCCTTCAAGATTCCCGGTCGTGTGGGAGACAGCCCGATTCCCGGAGCGGGTTTGTTCTGCGATAACGCGGTCGGTTCATGTGGCAGCACCGGACGTGGGGAAGCGAATATGATTCATGCATCCAGCGCTGCCGCTGTCGAACTAATGCGTGCCGGTCGGTCTCCGCAAGAAGCCGGTTTGGAACTCCTCCGCCGAATCGCGGACCATACCGAAGCCCGACTCCGCGACGAATCCGGTCGTCCAAACTTTGGTCTCAAACTCTACCTATTGGCGAAGAACGGTGATCACGCCGGTGTGTCGCTGTGGGGACCTGCGACTTTCGCCGTCACCGATGCCAACGGCACACGACTCGAACCGTGCGTGGCTTTGTACGATCGCGAGTCGAAGTAAGTTTTTCTTCGTATCGGTTCAATCATTGTTCGCGTCGGCTTCGGACACCACTTGGACCTTCAACGGCGAGAGCGAATCCAAGTGCAAGTCGCGTTGCGGGAACGCAATTGAAATATCGGCGTCACGAAACAACCCATCAATCCGCATTCGCACATCGCTTTCCACTCGCAGCCGATCGAACAGAACACGCACACGCATCCAGAAATGGAGTTCGAATGTCAGAGAATTGTCGCCGAACTCGGTGAATAAAACCGTTGGCTCGGGTTTGTCGAGCACCAAACCATGTTCCTCGGCCGCTCGTTTGAGCAGTTTTACGACATCTCGGAGCGGTGACCCATAAGCAACTCCGACAGAAATAAACGTGCGGATTTTGTTGTCGCTGAGCGTCCAATTGCTCACGCGGTTTTCAAGGAAGTTGCTGTTCGGAACGATGATCTCTAGGTTTGCTCCTGTTCTGATTTTTGTGCTTCGGGCACCGATCGCAAGGACGGTGCCATACAGTCCGTCGAGTTCAATCATATCGCCCACTCGAATCGGTCGCTCGGCGAGCAGGATTAGGCCGCTGATAAAATTATTGATGATGTTTTGCGATCCGAAACCGACCCCCAAGGCCAGTGCCCCGCCGAGCACGGTGAAGATCGTCAAGGGTACGTTGACGTATCGCAAGACCATCAAGGTGACAGTCACGATAAGGATATAGAACAGAATTTTCTGAATCGCGAACGCGGCGTTTTCGTGAATTCTCAACCGAGGCAACATACGGTGGGCGATGCTACGACTCAGCCGTCGTGACGCCCAGAATCCTAGAAGAAACAATAACAGACCGATGGCAATTTTGCGGACTGTGATCGGTCGATCTTCGACGCTGAAAAGTTCATAGTTCCACGCCGATTGAATGCCTTTCCAAATCGTGGCAATCCAAGCCTGAAAGTCACGCGATTCATCTCCCACGATTTCGCTGTTCAGTTTTTCGACCAGCCGCCGTGTATTCTCGATCGACAGCAAATCCGTTTCCAAAGCGTCGATTTGCGTTTCGAGAGTGTCGCGTTGCTCAGTGAGAGCTGTGATCAAAGCGGTATCGTCGGACGATGCGGAATCGAGGTTACTCAGGACGCCGTTAAGTTTCTGACGAGCTTGCCGAACGCGAATGGCCTGGAGTCGCGATTCTTTTTGCAGATCGTTCAGCGTTTCGGTTGCGTCCTGTTGCCAATCCTCTTGCTCCGCCTCGGTGGCCGTTTTGTTGATGACATCGAAGCGACGTTCCCAAGCTGTCTCCTGCGTCCCGACCCGCGCCAATTGTCGCGTTACGATGGCGAGTCTTTGTTGATTGACTTCCCGCTGAAGTCGATTTGCCTCGACAATCTGCTCGACCGTGGCCGGCTTGAGTGCGGTTTCACCGGGCGTTTGTGTGCGACTTGCTTGCAGCTGTGCGGATTCCCGAGTTAGTTGGTCTTGAAGACGCTTGAGTTCACTGGCCCGTTGCTGCAATTTGGCGAGCGGTTCTTGCAGGTCTTCCGAACGGAATGTCACCGAGTTCTGCAATTGGCTGGCGTACGCGGTGAGGTACTCTTCCCGCAGCTTCGCATTGACGAGCGATTGCCATTCTAATTGATATTCGGCTTTCCGCAGGCGTTCGTTCGCGGCCGCCAAACGACTTTGAAAAACGGCTTCCGCCAATTCTGCTCGAACCGTTGGCTCCGGTTCATCATCGCTCTCGTCGAGTTGTTCGCGAAGTTGCCGACGACGACGTTCGGCAGCCGTTCGGGTTTTCTGCGCTTCGGCCAGAGCATCTGCAGCCGCCTCGATGGTGGCTTCGAAAGTTTCGATCTGTGTCTGTTCGAGAACCAACTCGTCCCGTGTCTGATCGAGTTTCAAGAACGAGTACGGCGGAGCATCCGGAAGACCATTTTGACGCAGCTCGGCAAGTTGTTTCTGCAGTTCCTTTTGATTGGCCTTCAATTCCGCGAATTGCTTGTCGACGGCTTCCTGCTGTTCGAGCACCAAATTCAACTCGACCAGTCGATCGACCGTGACCCGTAACGATTCGGGCACGGCTTCTGGATTCTCAGCCTGATCGATGGCATCTTGCAGACGCTTCCGCGCCGCCTGCAACTCCTGCTCGATTTCAGCCTTCGACTCAATCGTCTCAGTCGCCGACGATTCAACCGGCTTCGTTTGTCCCCAGGTGGTTGACGTTGAACACGCTAGCCAACACAGAAGACCGAACAGCATCCTTGCAAGAGTTGGGTAAGTCATTTGAAAATTATTGACTACGATCCTTTTTGGGATCGAAGGTATTTGAGAGTGGGAAACTTGGCCTGCGTATATTCGCCGCCGCGTTCATCGCGAAGTTGATCGCAACGCTGGCGAAACTGATTGAGTATTTCCCGCGCCGCCGGATCGTCAACCAGGTTTTTCCGTTGCTCGGGGTCGGTTTCTAGGTCGTGCAGAAATTCGCCTTCGGGCAGGTTCTGGAAATAACGTGCGTAAACGTACCGTTCGCCCCGCACACCTTCCCACTTAGGGATCGCGGCGTTGTCCATCAAATGTTCGCAGAAGAATTCCGTTCGCCAATCGGACGGGGACTGTCCTTGGACAATCGGTTTAAGACTTCGTCCTTGGTAGCGACTGGGGAACTTGCCGAGTGCGTAATCGAGAATCGTGGCGGGCACGTCGACATTCAGAGCCATCTCATCGGCAACACGGCCGACGTTGGAATCGCTCCGCAGATCCGCGATGACGAGCGGCACGCGTAAAGACTCTTCATAGTGACTCCATTTCCCCGCGAACCCCCGAGACGCTTTGTAATATCCGTTGTCACCCATAAACACGACGACGGTGTTTTCTGCTCGCCCCAACCGATCCAGTTCCGTCAACACTCGGCCAATGTTGCGATCTAGGCCCGTAATCATCCGGTAATACGCTTTGACATTCTTTTGGTACTTCTCGGGTGTATCCCATCGCCAATAGAAGCGGTCGCGATTCATCGAAGTCTGTAAGAACTTCGGCAATTGTTTGTAGAAATCCATTTCGATCAGTGGCGGAGGAATTGTGACGTCTTCATATAATCCGTCTTCCGCAGGCGGCCATGGGTAGTGGTCTTTCTTGTCACTGTCTTCGGCGTGCGAGGCATTGAAACTCACCGACAAACAGAACGACTGATCGGCATCGCACGACTGCAAAAACTCGATCGCCTTGTCACCCGTCAGATCGGTCAGGTGACGGACGCTGCCATCGGGTTGTTTCTTGAAATAGGGATTGCGATTGAGCGACACGAAGGAATCGAACATTTGGTTGGTCGCGTTCTTTGGAACGCTTACGCCGAACTTGCCGACGAACCCAGTGCGATACCCCGCTTGTTTCAGCTGAACCGGATAACTATCTGCCACAAAGTCTTCCGCAATCGGCGGTGTGCCGAAGGTGTACTTGTGACTGCGTTCCCACAGGCCGGTGAATAAAGTCGCACGGCTCGCTGCACAAATACTTGTTGTGACAAACGCATTGCGGAAGCGTGTCCCGCGACTGGCAATTTTGTCGATGTTCGGCGTTTTCAGAATGGGATGTCCGGCACACGAGAGGAAATCCGCCCGTTGGTCATCCGACAAAAAGAACACCACATTCGGTCGCTCGGCCGCTTCGACAATCGCCCGAGTCCCACCAAAACAACACAATAACGCCAAAGCGACGAACGGAATTTTCATAGAGACGCTCATTCAGAGAAGGGATCGTTCGACCTCATTGTAATGGTCACGCATTGCATCGCAATCAACCCCAAAACTATTGATCTGAGGTTGCAGTTGCAAAAACTGGGGATGACTTGGGGGGCACGCCAGAACCGGGGGGGCACGCTGTGACCAAAGGGAAGGAGGTCGGCTCTGCGTTCGCCACGCCCATCGCTTCGCTCTGGGACGTGTCACCCCTGTCTGATGCGAACCAAGAATGCGATTCTTTACGCTCAATAATCGATCGCTCGAATCATCAAGGGGACACCGACGCGTGTTGCCTGATGAACTTCACCACCTGGTCGGGCTTGGGGTGATCGAAGTGATGGCCATTCGACTTTTCCGTCCCGACCGGCACGGATATGATTTCCATCTCGTGTCCCAACTTGGCCAGGCGGCTTTTCAAGAGATACGTGTTCTCTGGCGGAGGCACGACCCGATCGTTTTCGGAAACGATGTGTAAAAGCGGAATCTTGGCGGCAGCAATGACTTCCGCATGATCAATCGGGTTCTTGCGGAATTCTAATGCTTCTGCTTCCGTAAACCCGTAAGCATCCAGGCACTGTTTCCACGCCGCCTCCGAACCGAGTCCCTTGCCGCGACCGCCCGGCCAACTTTTGAAGTCGCACACGGGCGTATCACAGTAGATGCAGGCGACTTGACTCGGGTTCTTGGCGGCCCAGTTGTAGACGAACAACCCGCCGCGACTCACACCTTCCAACGCCGGCTTGGCTGCGAGTTTTCGTTGAGTGGTCAGGTACTCGTAAAACGCATCGCCAATTTGCATCGCCTGCGGGCTGCCGAACATCCCGCCCACATCAATGTAGGCGATATGAAAGCCCTGCTTCACCAGTTTAACATCCATCTCAGCGTGATAACCCGGGAATCGAGCCCGCCAAACCCAAGGATGACCGGGAGCCGCTTTGGCCGGGGCAACGATATACGCGTTTCGATCCGCGACCCGAAAATGGTACTGATCGAAGCCATTCCACTTCGTCTGGCGATCGAACCAGTTCTGCTCCTCCGCGATTCCCACTCGCTGTCCGAAAGTGAAAATCTGTAGCAAACAGAAGATGATGATGCTCGCTACGCGTACCCAATTCCGGCTCGACATGCTTTTAATTCCGATTGATAGTCCAAAAAAATCGCGGCGGTCACTTGTCCGATTTGGTTCCCATTTGCCAGAAAAGCAGTGAGAAAACCGACGCCGGAACCGCCCACACGGTGATTTGGCTAGTCTGGCGAGGATAGAACGATTCCTCAAGCGGTACGGATTCGTCTGTTCCTCATAAACGTGGGCAAGTTAAGTCGAGTTCACCAATCATTCTGGCGATAACTAATGTACGGGTTGGTCGGATTGTAGTAATTTGGCCAACAATCGGCTGCTCCACGGCGGAGGATGACGTGATGAAAGCCACAAAATGGTTGTTCGCAGGAATCGTTGGTGTTTGCGCAATGGGGGTTCCCGCTGCCGGCCAGGCACAGGAATTTTCACTGCTCTGGGATCGAGCACCAGCGGCAGACAATCTGTTCGTCGAACTGGATGCCCTATTTTTAGCTCGTGACGAAACCGACGGGACGGTCGTTGCGGCTCTTAATAGTCGCGGACAAGTCGGTCGGCCAGACATCCTCGTCTCCGAGGAAGTCCACTTCGATCTGGAAAGCGGCTTCCGAATTGCAGCGGGAGCGGCCCTGACCGAACGACAATCTGTCGAAGCGGTTTACTTCGGCATCAACGATTGGACCGGCGATCGGGAAAGCATCACACGCCCCGCGAATTCCGGCTTGCGAATCACGGCGGCATCGCTCGCGATTCAAAACTTTGCGACACAAGTTTCTGCCAGCGGCGAATCGGAGTTGCACAACGGTGAATTAAACCTGCGGCATCGTCTTCGAGATTGTTCCTGTGCGTTACAAACCACGTTGATCACGGGTTTCCGGTTCATCCACTTTGGCGATCAGTTCGACGTCTTTGCACTTGCTCCGGAACCGGGACCGGCTCCCGCTACCGAACGCACGACGGTCGAGACCGACAACTACAACATTGGTTTGCAACTCGGGGGCGTTCTGGATTGGCATGTGAAGAACTTCACGCTTTCAGCGTCTGTCAAAGGGTTGATGTTCGCGAACGCCTACGATTCTGTCGCTACCAACACGCTGAACGACCCGAACGGTTTTTTCCGTCCCGGTCAGACGAGCCGTGTCACTCAGAACGATGATGGTGATGTCGAATTCGGCGTGGGTGCCGATTTGGGAATTCAAGGTTCCTACTGGGTCACAGAGCAACTTTCGGTGCGAGCCGGTTACCATTTGATCGTGTTGGGAAGTCAAGCGATGGCATCGCAACAACTCCCAGGGATTGCAGTCGCCCCGGCACTTGGAGCGAACACCCCAAACCGACTCAGCGAAACCACCGACGCTCTATTCCACGGCCCTTCCTTCGGGATTGTCTACGCTTGGTAACGGAGTCCGGCGTCTGAATGACGTCAACAAGTGATTCCGAGATGCAATGCTCTGACTCATCATGAGTTGTGAAGTCTTTGCATTCTCGCCATGATGCTAAGTGAACACCGAAACAATCGGCTGTCCAAGCCGTGGGCTTTCAGGAGCACTTGCACATGACACCGCGGGAAAACCGCACGGGAACGCAATTCACTTCTGACCCATCTTCACCGGTTTGGAAGACAGACATTCTGGCTTCGGTGGTGGTGTTTTTGGTCGCGTTGCCATTGTGCATGGGGATCGCGATTGCATCAGGCGTTCCTGTCGCCGCCGGTCTCGTGACGGGCATCGTGGGCGGCATTGTCGTCGGGACACTCTCTGGGGCACCGTTGCAAGTCAGCGGGCCCGCCGCCGGACTGACGGTCATCATCTTTGATCTCGTCCGCCAACACGGATTAGAAAACCTCGGGATTGTCGTGCTGCTTGCTGGCGGATTGCAGTTGCTCGCTGGCGTTCTTCGACTTGGTCAATGGTTCCGGGCGGTTGCACCAGCAGTCATCAAGGGGATGCTGGCGGGCATCGGCGTGTTGATTTTCGCTAGCCAATTCCACGTGATGGTCGATGACTCGCCCCAAGGCAGCGGACTAAAGAACCTCTTGACCATTCCACGGGCGATTGCCAAAGGTCTCCCCTGGCCAACACTGCACCCTCGTGAAGAACGGGTATTCCGCACGCAACATTTGAAAGAACTGGGGGTCCTGCACGCGGAGCAAATCGCGTTACGGGAAGAGGTGGGTGAAGTCGTCCCGGAGTTGGCCTTCACTCAGGTCGAAGACGGGCAAATCGATCCTGCTCAACTCAGGATCACGGCGGCAGGATTCCAACAGTTGATCCCGCGGCAAGAAAACATCAACAAGGAGTTGGACCGTCTCTCGCAAGAACTTGAGGAATGGGAGGTCACGCACGGCGAAAGCCAGGAGGCGAAGCGAGTTCACGAAGCGGTCCTTGTAGCTCGCAAGGCGAATGACACCGCACTGGCGGATTTACGCAAAAATCGCGTTTTGAATGTCCGCAATTCGCAGGAAGTTGCCGCCAGGAGTATTCTGCGACTCGAACAAAGTGTGACCAATCACGCATGGGCCGCCAAGTTGGGAATCTTGACGATCCTCATCATTTTGGCTTGGAATGCAATAGCGAAACTGAAACTTGTACCAGCCCCGTTACTTGCCATCAGCATTGCAACCGCGTTGGCCGCATCATTGCAGTTGCCGGTGCTCTACGTCGAAGTGCCGGACCAATTGCTGGAATCACTGCATATGCCGTCAGTAACTTTCCTGAAGAACGCCGACATTCCGGCGATCCTCGCGGCTGCCGGTGTGATTGCCTTGGTGGCAAGTGCGGAAACCTTGTTGTGTGCGGTGGCTGTCGACCAGATGGCGGTCGGCGTTCGTACCGATTTCAACAAAGAGCTGCGAGCACAAGGCGTGGGTAACATGGTTTGCGGGATGCTTGGCGCGTTGCCGATGACCGGCGTGATCGTGCGAAGTGCCGCCAATGTTCAAGCCGGCGCTCGGACACGATGGTCCGCCGTGCTGCATGGAGTTTGGTTGCTGGTGTTTATTGTTGGACTAACCTTCGTCCTGCGTTTGATTCCCACCGCCGCCCTCGCCGCGATGCTGGTTCACGTCGGTTATAAACTCGTTAATCCCGCTGGCGTGAAGAAACTGGCCCAATATGGGAAAGGCGAAGTTGTCGTCTATTTCGCCACCGTTACTACGATTGTGTGCTTTGATCTCTTGAGCGGTGTCATCGTGGGGATCCTGATTTCCGCATTGAAGCTCCTTAAGAATTTGTCGTACTTGGAAGCCAACGTGACAATGCAATCCGACGGCTCCGCAATCCTCAATCTTCACGGAGCCGCCACATTCTTACGCCTGCCTATTCTCGCGGCGGAATTGGAGAAAGTGCCCGATGGTACGGATCTGCATGTGCAATTTGATCAGCTGACGTTCATCGATCATGCGTGCCTCGAGTTGCTGCAAAACTGGTCGAAGCAGCACCAAACCACGGGAGGCTTGCTCGTCGTGGAGTGGGAACAACTTCGAGCCCGCTATACCAGCCCCTTGTATAAGTAACACCCAACCCGAAGCCGGTAATTCCATCGAGCATCGTGATGAAGAAGTTCTCGATTCCAAATGGAATCGTAAGGAGATGCGGCAGTTGAGTAAGTCAATTCAGTTGCGGATCGGCCCGGTGATTGAACGGGCCGAGAAACTCGCCGAACGAGTCCGCCAAGAGCTTCCCACACACGCGGGGCTGGCGACCGTCGCCGAAGGGGTGCGAGATTCCGCGCGGGAAGCCGAGGGTGTCGCCCGACAACTCCGCAAACCATGGGGGTTTCATCGGCTGCCAGTGATTTTTCTGGCGCTGAGTTTGATCGTGTTTAGCTTATGGTTGTACTTCCGCTTCTTTCATGTTTCCACCCTGCGAATTGCGTTACCGGTCCGTGATGCCGTCGCGTTGCACGATCGAGTCGCCGGAGGCGGTCGGGTCAAGTTCGAACAATTGGATGTCCTCGGTTCGCGGGAAAGCGTTGAGAAACTGCAATCGGGCGACGCCGACGTTGCATTCGTACAAGGCGGGATCCAAATTCCCAACGAGTTGCCTCGTCTCAGTATCCCAAACACCGAAACCCTGTTGTTCTTTCTGCGAGACGGAATCGAGAACACACAAGATGTGCGGACGATTCTGACATCATTCCCGGATCAAGGTAGTCACTCGGTCGCTCGTGATGTTGTCGCGCTTTGGGGATCTACCGATCGTGTGAAATACGTCCACGAATGGCGTGAAATGACAGCTGACCCAGAGTACAAAATCGCAGATGAAATTGACGCAGCATTGATTGTCAAAGATCTAACCAGTGATCAGACACTTGCAGGAATTCAACACATCCGTCAAGCGGGATTTCGTTTGGCGTCGACAGGTCTTGGGGCGCGTTATGCACGGTTGAAGTACCTCTCGCCTCGTGTCATTCCACAGGGCTATCTGCTCGCAAACCCGCCCACGCCCAGTAAACCTATCGAGTGTTATACGGTAGCCGCGTTTTTGGTGGCCCGGGCGGACCTGACACCACGCCTCTTCGCCGAAGCGGCTAAACTACTAGATACCAACCCTAATACACTCACCGATCTCGGATTCGAACCAACCGTTCGCGAGTCGATTGGTATGTTTGAAGGTATTGAAGCTTTTTTAAGTATCCTAGTTTATATCGGACTCGCATTCCTAGCCTTGATGGGCCTCGAAGTGACGACATATCGACGGCGTTTCAACGAACTCAACACGCTTATTAGCTTAATCAGCATGCATCAAAGCAACAAAGACGTGTTAGGTGTCGAAGATGCGAAACGTCGTCGCGAGTTCTTATTGTATCTTGGTCTGTGCAGTGACTTGCTGGGGTTGATCAGTGTGATTACGGGCTACTATTCGCAGGAAAATCCTTCACTCCTATACAACAAGCTGTTAGAGATCATCCACCATCGTAGTAGTGGTTTGAAACTCAATATCCAACTTAAGATCCTGCACGCAGGGCTATCGACCGAATCACTAGGGCATCAGAAAGCTGGCGATTGAAGCGGTTTGTCAAGTAGACCGTTCATTTCCGTAACGCATTGCAAGGCGCGTTCGAGTGTGTTCTGCAATCGCGTGGCATCATTGCCGTAACCGAGTCGTCTTGAGAGGAAGATAAATTCCTCGCTGTCGGTGGACGGAACAGTCAAGTCTTTCGCGTTCCCACGGACGACTCGTAAGGCATCGATGAGTCGTCTTAGGAAAATATAGGCTTCCCGAAGTTCTTCATAGTCGATTGATGACAAATAACCGAGTTCGTGCAATGATTCCAGGGCCTGAAGGGTGTTCGGCGTACGAAGTGAAGGATGCGATTTGCTATAAGTCATTTGCAGACCTTGCACGAGGTATTCGCAGTCGACTAATCCTCCCGGGCTAAGTTTCGCATGCACGGTGTCGGCTTTGACAAGTTGCATGACCTGTCGCTCACGCATGGCTCGCATTGCAGCGCGATCGAAAGCGTTTCCATTGTAGATCATGTCGTCACGTAATTTTTCAAGTTCCGCTCCAAAATCAGCATCACCGGCGACTGGGCGGAACCGAACTAACGACTGGCGTTCATAGGGCCAGGCATCTCCCTCTGGACCGAAGTAGGAGGCGAATACTTTTTTAGGAACAGCCAGTTGTCCGGCTCGTCCGTAGGGGCGCAATCGTAAGTCGACCTGAAAACTAGCCTCTTCCCGAGCCGTGATCGCCTTACGGAACGACTTTGCAAGTTCGACATAATAGTCGGATGCCGAAATCTTAGCACCGCTTCGATCTGTACGGCCTTCATCTTCATAGAGAAACATTAGCTCGATGTCGGACGCATAACCGAGTTCACGTCCGCCAAATTTTCCAAGAGCCGCGATACACATCCGTGATTCTTCACCATTCGACAAGCGTGGTGTGCCGTATCGCTCGCGGAGCTCACGATCACAGATCTGGTAGGCGTGCTGCACGATAATCTGTGCAAGTTCAGAGAGTTCTTCGGAGAACTCGCCAAACTCCGCAATATGTCCGAGAATATGACGCATATCGATGCGGAACATTTCTCGGTCTTTGAATTCGTTGAGCACTTTCCGCTTTGTCTGGGGATCGGAGGTTCGTTCCAGTAGACTTTCGAGTTCTGCCCCGAGTTCTTCCGATCGCTTACGTTGCGCAAGCGCTTCGACATCACGGATGATCGGAAATAAGTTTTCGTGCTGAACACGAAGGAAATCTTCCCAAAGAAAATCACTGGCTCCCATCACTTTCGCGAAGGCATTCAGGACACTCGGTTGATGCAATGATGCTAGTTCTTCGAGCCAATTGTCTCGTCGTCGAGCTTCGTCTAGGAATTCTCGAAAGTGAACCAATGCCGCTTCCGGGTTCGGTGAGCGGGGCAACATATGCGTAAAGTGTTTGATCAATACGACTGTCGTTCGCAACTCTTGAAGTCGAACCGGATCGATAATCTTCGCGTGGTCTGTGTCTGTGACATAGATGGTGTCGAAAACTTGGTTGCCGACCGAACTAATGGTGACTCGAGACATATCGATACCGGCAGTCGTGAGGGCATTCGATAGTTCGTAGAGAAAGCCGACAGTATCTTCGCCGCGAATATGTAGTACGGTGTGCAAGTCGGAACTCTCGACATCAATGTCGATTTGCACAGGAAGCAAAGCGCTCACAGGTTCGGACGTCGACTTGACTGCACTAGCAACACGTTTTGCCAAATGCCCTTGAGCTTTGCTGCTTCCTCCGTCGCGGACTTCTTGCATCATCGTGGCGAGTTCGTTGCGATAGCGTGTCCATAGATCGACAGGTGTCTTTTCTGGTGGACGTACTCGGAACACGTTGACGAACTTTCGATGCAATGTCTCACCAGTATGACGCGCCTCCCAACCGCGTTCGCCGTCGAGCATTTTCCGGTCTGGCATTTGGGTTTCGGTGAAGACATTGCCACATTCAATATCAAAACCGTAGACAAACATGAGACCGCAAATTAGCGATAGATCGCCTGGCAAGTCAAAACCGACAATTGTGACGAGCCATCGCGAGGGCGTTTCTTCGACGGAGTCGACTTCGACGACATTGTCGCTTGAAAGTCGCCGCATGAGGACGGCATGTCTAGCAATTGCCGCTTCGCTAAAGGTGTCTGTATACGACCGATCCATGTGTGCCAGATGGTCGGGCAGCCGTTCAGAATCGGCTAGCGATTCGGCAGGGGGCTCGTCGACTTGTTCGAGGTACTTTTCGAAGATTCGCCGAATGGACGCGCATTGCTGTTCATAGTGATGCAAAAATTCTTGGCTGTTCGGATAGTCTAACCGCCTTGCCAACCACGCCCGTCCGCGTTCGTCAGACGGAAGGGAGTGCGTCTGTTTATAGTGCAGCAATTGCAAGGCATGTTCGACGGTTCGCAGAAACGTATAGCCGGTCGATAACAGACGATACTCATTGGCCTGGATTAAACCAGCGTCGGCAAGACGAGCAATTCCGTCTAATGTGTTAAAACTGAGTATCTGCGGATACTCCGCTCCATGTGCGAGTTGCAGGAACTGCGTCGTGAATTCCACGTCTCGGATCGACCCGGCACCGCTTTTGACTTCGCCCCACTCACGACCTTGTTTTTTGAGGTCGTCCTCGATGCGTGCCTTCATCTCTCGAACTTGCGAGCGGACCGATTCGATTGGCGTCGAAAGAATCAACGAGCGGGTCTGTTTCACAAACTCAACGCCCAATTGCAAGTTTCCGGCGATCGGTCGAGCTTTGATGAGCGCCTGTTTTTCCCATTGTCGGCCGTCACGTTTGAGATATTGCCAATAGGCATCGAGCGAATTCACTAACGCTCCCGAACGCCCCCACGGTCTCAACCGCATATCAACGCGATAGAGAAACCCTTCGCCCGTGGTCTCCGACAGGGCTTGAATGAGTTTTTGCCCCATCTGCCAGTATTTCGTGGCATCATCGCGAGACAGAAACACAAGGTCGATATCGGAACTATAATTGAGTTCCTCACCGCCTAGCTTTCCGAACGCTAAAACGACGAAGTCGTCAAGAGCCGTTCCGGTTTGCTCCGCGAACAACGATAGACAGCATTGCACAATGGCATCGGCAAGTAGAGAAAGTTGGATCGTCGCGGACTTCAAATCGAATAGACCGAACGAATCACACGCCCCAATGCGAAGGAGTTCCCAGTGTTGAAACCGTCGCAGTCCGTCAATTTTCTCCTTCACCGTCGGCAATGAGTCAATTTGCTCGCAGGCTTCTTCGAGAAATTGGTCCCGACTTTTCATGTCGGCTAATCGACGATGTTGTGTGAGTTGCTGCAAGTACTCGGGGTTGCGAAGTAGAATTTCGGTGAGGAACTGACTTCCCACAAACAACTTGACCAGGATTTCAACGGCTCGTGGATTCGAAGCCAGGCACTCGAGAATGTCGACACGGTCCGTTACGTTTTGGACAAAACGCTCGAAGTTGACGAGTGAACCGTCCGGCATCACGGCGTCCGACAATGCAAACAACAACGCCGGCAACGAGGTCGCCAATGCATCGCGACTCTTTGGACTGGTGGGCAAACCACGAATCCGTTTAAGGGCCTGTTCTGGGTCTGAAAACCCGACTTCGCGAAGCAAATCCAAAGCTTCCGCATCGTCGAGCGACCCCGGTGTGAGCAACAATTTGGCTTTCGTGAACATCCTGTGGCCGTTTTCAAGCTGGTCGGAAGAATCGCGCTGGTTTCGCCATTGTTATCAGCGGAGGTTCTGAATCCGCGTGATACACTGAGGGTTACACGAAAACGTGGTCCAAGGAAACCCATCGCCGTCAAGTTGGTGCTTGGCTGGATGTTTTCGGCGCAAGAGACCGTTTGCATCAGCCAGCATAACGGTTCGAATCGTATCGGCATCCAGCTCACAAAGCTGGCAATACGCATAAGAGATTGATTGCCGAGTCGTCGCCGAACTTGAAGATCCGATCAGCAACTGAGCTGCCGAGTGTCATTAAATGCGATAAATCTCGAAGCCGGATATCAATAGGTGACAACCGGCAGGAGTTTATGTGATTTGCGAGTCGTTTGTTGCGGGTTCTTCTTCGAGTTCCACAGATGATTCTGCTTCGGAATTCTCTTCGCTTGCCGATGTTTCGTCGGATTCGTCTGTGGCTTCTTCCGGTTCAGGCGGTTCGGGTTGCTTCCGGCGTAAGCGTTCGGCCATCGGTAAATCGTCTAGCGAACGCAAACCAAAGACTTCGAGAAATTGACGAGTCGTATCGTACAAATACGGACGCCCGAGCGTGTCCTCTTCGCCACATATACGGACCAAACCACGTTCCATGAGTTGCTTGATCATCTCGGCCGATTGCACGCCACGCACGGCTTCCACGTCGGCCCGTGTGACAGGTTGCCGGTACGCGATGATCGTGAGCGTTTCCATCGCAGGCGGAGACAACTTCAGCTCAGATTGCCGTTCGTGTACGCGTCGCAACCAATTGCTGTAAGCAGGTCGCGTGAGAAGTTGAAACCCGCTGGCGACACGTTCGATACGAAACGCCGAGCCGGAAGCGTCGTAATACTCGTTGAGTTCATCCAGCAATCGTTTGGCTTCCGCAGTGTCGGCGAGCGTGGCGACCTGGGCGAGTCGTCGCACGGACAACGCCCCGTCAGCCACAAACAACGCCGCTTCCAACCGCCCGAGTTTCTCGGACCGCAAACCCTCGCCCGCGGCTGGGTCAATGCGATCCGCCCGGTGCCTGTCGGTTTTAGCATTCCGATAGTGTCCGGAAGTCTCGTCGGCTAAACAACTGCGAGTCCAGTCGCCAGGACGATGCCAAGGCGATGCATAATGACTGTGGTCAAACATATGGGACTGCAAATTCAGGAGACAATTGGGCGATTGGCAACTCGGCAAGCACAATGGCAATCATGAGACAGACACAAGGACTTGTCGTCGCCGAACGGTTATCGGTTGCTGTTTCGCCACTGTTCGACTTGTGTCAACACCCGTCCGATGGCTTCCAACGGTTCACGACCAGACGCCTCGAAGTTGCGAGTGATTCGTGGATTCACTGGCGATTCAGACACACAGCGGAAGTAGAACAGTCGATCATTCTCGGCCGGTTGCAATGAGAACTTGGTGATGTTCAACTCCTGCAGTCGCTCACGAGCAGCCAACCAAGATTCCGGCTTCTCCGGTTGAGTGTTCTCGGGAGTCGCCGGTTGCCGGGAAGTCGCAGCTGGCGGCGGTTCCCAACCCGCGTTATTAGTGGCCACGGGTTCGCGAGGCAACGATCGTTGCGGGTCGGGAATATCGACCCGCCGATCATTGGTTTCTGGCGGTCCGAAAAGTGTTCGACCGGGAGTTTGTCCTTGGTCGTTTGTTGCTAACCGGCGTGGTGGATTCGATGTTGTCGACGGCGGACCGAAAACGGAATCGTCGACAGCCGGGGAACCTGACGGCTTTGCGGTTTCCGTCGGATTGGGGTTCCTATCGAATGGGTTCGTCGATTCGTGGGACAGCGTTCGCGGGGGCGTGTCCAGGTCCGGAAAGTCTTGTGGGTAATCGGTCGATGGCTGTGAGGGTTCACGGTTGACCGGTGGTTGATGAGGAGTCACCGATTCCGAAGGTGTCGATTTGCCGAAAGCTGGGGAGTTCTCAAACGGGTTGTTCCAATTCGTTTCACTCGGCTGATGAGCCGGCGTGTTGACCATGAGAGAGGTCGGTTGCGACGCTTCTTCGACACGTTCACTGGGCGTGGTGTTTGTTTCGGGGGGCGTGTCGAGAGCCGGCAAACTTAGGGGGTGTGACATGCGGTTCGCATTGCTCGTCGATGACGAGAACGAAACCGGGGTGCCGGTTGGTTGTGTTTCGTCGAGCGGAGCGAACAAATCCTCCGGGGTTCGACGAGCCGACGCAGAATGACCGGCGCCAGGTTCAGGAAGTTCAGGCGCGAAATCCAACGCCTCTAAATCCACCGCACCGGCGGCGATATCCTGCGTGGGCATCGACACCCCAAACGCGGCTAGAAACGGTACGGCCAAAAGCGGCACGAACATTAGTAAAGTGGCTGTCAGACCGTTGGCTACAGAATTCATGAGCGGGGACCTCCTTGTCGGACCGCGATGGTTTCTTTTCGGACCAGTCTGTTCAAGTCACTTGATTGCATGGATTCCAGGGGAAAACGGGTTCTGCAATGTTATGACCACTGGTTCTCGGTTTCTCTCGGAGAGAAATCGAATTCGATTTTTCGGAACCGGTCAACGCGTCCCCCCTCTTCAGCCGACCGGATCGCCAGTAACTCAGGCAGTTTTCATGCCAGAACAGAAAAAAATGACATTTCGGCATCAAATGTGCCTTGGAGCGACCCCTGTGGCGGTCTTCGGAGCGGGAATGGAGAAAAATCCTGCTCGCCGCGACCCGGTTCTGGTAATCTTTACAACAGAATCGGCAGATATTGCACAACGCAGCCGCAAAAGGGAGTCAGCCGGTGAACACTTGGAAAAATTTGCGACGCTCTGCAATTGTCGGGCTTTTGATTCTGCTCGCCACTGCCGTGTGGTTTGGTTGGAGTCACGGCGTCGATCAACTCGATGCACAAGATTCCACTGTGCCGAAGCCCGCGATTGATCGTGGCTTGGTCCAAGTGGCTGCAACTCAAGATTCCGTTGAAACGCATTCGCTCACTGCCCCGCTTCGATTGGCCAAACGATCTCGGGCGGCAGTGGAAAACCTCGAAGAATACGCCTGCCGATTCGCTAACCGCGATGAAGTCAAAGGCCGAATCTATCAACATCAGGCGGCTGTCAAGTTTCGTGCTCAGCCGCACAGTGTCTACATGCGATTCGAGGGGGAACACGTTGGCCGAGAAGTGTTGTACGTCGAAGGACGACACGATGGCAAACTTCTCGCCCGAGAGAAACGCGGTTTGGCCGCCCTCGTCGGAACCGTGATGTTGAGACCGGAAAGTTCGCAGGCCCTGTCGGAAAGTCGCCAGCCGATCACCAAGTTCGGGATGGCTTACGTGCTGCAAGGGATCATCAAGCAATGGGAGACCGAAGCGCGATTTGCATCATCGGAAACCGTCTCGCAGTACTACCCGAGTGCAAAACTTCAGGACATGGATTGTCAGGTCATCGAAACCTATCACCCTGTCCGACGCCAAGAGTTCCCCTATTACCTGACGCGATTGTTCATCGATAAAGCCACGCAACTTCCGGTTCGTGTCGAGCAGTACGACTTCCCGTCGCGACCGGACGCCACGCCGCCGTTGGTCGAAGAATACACCTTTTGGGATATCGTTCCGAACCCCGGTTTCACCGAAGCCGACTTCGATAGCCGTAACAGCGAATACAGTTTTTGATCCGCATTGAAACAACACTTTAGCGAATCGCTAAACATGTAAGTGTTCCTTTACGGTCTTTGGTGTAGATCCGCTGATTTGCCAGCACGACGTGTGGCCATACATCACCCGAACCAAGTCGCTCCCGGCGAGCCAATTCCTTGTAGGAGTCGGCTCGCTTTGCTGTTTCCACCAGCAAAAGTTCCCCACGTCCGCCCCAGACGATGAGGCGATCGTCGCTTGTCAAAATGCAGGAACCGGCATCACCAAATCGACCACCGCTCCATTGAGATTTGCCGGTTTCGAAGTCTAAACAGTGGAGTTCCCGCCACGCCCAGTAGACGTGTCCATCGTGAATGATCGGGCTGCAAACCTTCGACGAAAACGGTGCCTCCCAAACTTTATTCGCACCGGCCAAAGTGATTTCTAGCTTGCAGATGGCTTCGTGATTGTACGCCGAAGTGATGAGCACAAAGTTCTTATGAACTGCAGGTGTTGCAATATTGTTGATAAAACTTGTGGTCCACTCGTACTGGGCAACCGTTTCGCCCGGCGATTTCTCATCAATTCGAATCACGTAAAAGTGGTAGCAACTCAATACTGCGATACAGGGAATGTTCTCGACGGTGATCGGCACTAAGCCGCCGGTATGCCCAGCCGGTCCATTGGCCTCTGAAGTCCACACGCGTTCGCCGGTCGCTTTGTGAAAGGCCATTACTAAACCGTCCGTAGCCCCCACTTCGACCAGCACCCAATTACCGTGAACGAGTGGAGCTGTCGTGTACCCATAGTCTCGCAAACCCGACCGACCGATCCTAGGACGCCGACCGATCTTGTATCGTTCGTACAAATTGAGACGCCAAACATTCTGGCCTTGGTTTTTCGTGTCCCAGCAAATCAAATCACCGTCACAACTGAGAGTGTAGAGAAATCCAGTTCCAGGGTCGTATTCTGGTGTGGACGTCGGTCCGGAGTACAACCCTTGATCGCCGGTCGCAAGACGACCAAAACGCGGGCATTGATAGCTTTTCGACCATCGCACTTTGCCGGTTGTCGTATCGAGACAGGACAGCACATCTTGTCCACGTTGCCAGCCGAGAACGAACACCTCGTCGTTAACAACCAACGGAGAACTTGCACCTTCCCCCACATTCGCGGACCAGACCGGTTCGTCAGCTAACCATTGACCATCACGAAATCCGGATGTTTCACCAACAATGTCGTTTCGATTAGGACCACGCCAATGCGTCCAATCGTCTGCCGAGCCATTCGAAGCGACAATCAGCGTGCCGGCGAGAAACAATAGTATCCACTTCATAATCACGCTTTCGGTAAGCGGCCTAACAATTTCTTGCCCTTGCGACGCCAGCTGTTCTGTCTTCTTGCGATAGCTTTCGGGCTACCATCGATGTCCATAAACATCGCCCGCAAATATTCGCGAGCGGCTTGGTAATTCTCTTGGTCTGCGTGCATCACCGCAAGAAGGTACATTGCTTCGGGATGTCGCCATCGATCGATATGTTGCTTGAGATGCTCAGTCGCTTCGTCGGTTTCATCCATCAGGTAGAGACACTTGCCATAAGCAAGACTGACATCACCGAACTTGTAACCAAAGTCGGACTCTAAGATGCTCAGCAGATGACTCTTCGCAGCAACGAATTCTTCGAGTTCAATCTCTGCCAAAGAGATGCCCCACAATGCGGGGTGGTTTTCCGGTTCGCGTTGAAGAGCGTGACTGTAAGCGGTTCGCGCGTCGGCGTACCGACCGTGCTCGCGAAGAACTTCGCCGTACTCAATATGCTGATACGGGTTCCCAATCTGTTCCGCCGCAATGCGTTTTTGTTCGATCTCTCGCTTTCGGCCAAACCGTTTCAGCAAGCCCGAACTGATCTGCCGTCGCGAAAAAATGACCCGCGCGAACACATAGACGATTGCCGTTGGCGGGATAATTAGCATCGTAAAGAACCAGAAATCCCGATCGGGTTCCCAGAGGTAACAATGGATCAACATGGCGAGCCAGAAGAGGCCCAATAGTGTCACGACGATCCACACGCCGTATGGTCCGAGAAAATTCATCAAGACATGCATAAGACAATCGGCTCACCGAAGACAGGAGTTTGCGACGCCATTGTGGCATAGCGACTGCCAGTTTCCAACGACGTGACATCGCCTGCGGTGAAATCTCTCCGGCTGCATAGTGTAGGCAAATTGAGAACGAATTACCGATTAGTCGGGTTGTTCCCCATGGCATGCTACAATCGCTTTAATTCACACGCAGATCGAATTCGAGTTGTTGTCTTAGTCGGATTCGGAAATAAGCTAAAGTTACGCATTCCCAGCGGTTTCAGAGAACATTCTTTATGTGGTTGGTGAAGGGTCATCAAAATCGTTGCTCCGTTGTCTTCCTGCTGAGTCTTTTGATTTGCCAGGCGGCTAACGCTCAGGGTCCGGTTTTGCTTCCCCCACCAAACTCGATGCCCGGCGACTCAATCCCCTTTGAAAATCAGCAAACGCCCGAACTCGAATCCGGGAACGATTTTCCGTCTGAGCCAGCAAATACCTATTGGGTCGTGAGTAGTCGTCGTTGCCGCCAGAACGGTTCGCCGGGTTGTGTTTCTGGCGAATTCGGTTATGTGTTCTCAGGGCCGGATGGCCAAAAGGAAGTCCGAGATGCCGCTGCGTTTCAGGCGACGCTACGACCGGACTTGCCGATCTGTGTCATCGTGCATGGAAGTTTTATGGAGTGGGCGGAGCTGTACGACTTCGCTCCGAAAGTCCAGCGTTGGATTCAAAGTGGGCAACCCTTAGCTCGTGCACAGTTCGTATTTTTCACTTGGCCAAGCGAAGATCGGAACTTGAATCTCGGCCCGATCGATCTGGCTCCGCGTGGTATCCAAGCGAGTTACAACGGTATCTATTTGGCTCACTTTCTCACGCAACTCCCGCCGCAAGCTCCGGTAAGTTTAGTGGGGCACAGTCATGGAACTCGAGTCATTGCGGCGGCTTTGCACATGCTTGGCGGTGGTTACGTGAGTCGTTACCGCTTGGCAATGCAGCCTCAGCCAAGGCGAATTCGCACGGTATTTCTCGCCGCTGCTTTGGACCGTCATTGGATGATGCCGAACGGCCGATTCGAAGCGGCACTCCCTATGATGGAACGCATGCTCAACATGGTGAATCGGTCGGACTACAGTCTGCAACTGTATCCGCTCCGGCGACCATTCTCGGACGTTGCGATCGGTCATGTGGGACTTGGAACTTCCGGCTCTGCATACTTAGGACCATATCGGGACCGCTACCGGGACTATGATGTGACGAACTTTCTCGGCGCGAGTCACGGTTGGGAAGCCCACGTTCGCCATCCGCAACTTGCTCAAGTGATGGCGAACACCGTGTTTTTCAGTGAACCCGTCGCAATTGGACAGCGAATCAACCACTACCGACCAGTCCCGAGTCGAGCAACTCCAGTCCATTCGCAGGGATGGTGCGGTTGCAGTTCGGATCAAGAAGCACAGCGCAAAAAATAAGCCTCGAAGAAACGACTTCGAGGCTTATCATCTGATTGGTCACGCTACGTGTTAGGCGGCTTTCTTCTCTGCCGTTGACGGGGCGGGTTCTTCGTCAGGCTTGCCTTCGAGTTTGTTCTCAAGGTACTTCAATGCCCGCGAGAGTTGTCGATCTTTAAATTCGCTCTCGGACGTTCCTTCTTCGCGAATGATGTCGCGGTCTCGGCGGTCATCGAGGTACTTCTTGATTTCCTCGTTCGAGAACTTCACGACGACATCAGGCATGACGCCCCACTCACCGGTCTTCTCAGACTCAGCATTGCGGTGGATGTTCTTGCCACTCGGTCGGTGATACGTTGCGGTCGTCAATTTGAGGGCGCTGGCACCGTTGTCCAACTCGATCACGTTTTGCACGCTGCCCTTACCCCAGCTGCGTTCGCCGACGACTAACGCTCGCTTATGGTCCTGCAAAGCGGCACTCAGGATTTCACTGGCAGAGGCACTAAAGCGATTGATGAGCACGACCATCGGGAAATCTTTGAACGTGCCCGGTTTATGGGCGTCCCAAACTCGCTCGGGAGTGTTCCGTCCTTTGGTACTCACAATTCGGCCATCTTCCAAGAAGAAGTCCGCGATCTGAGTCGCTTGGGAGAGCAACCCGCCCGGGTTGAATCGCAAGTCGAGCACAAGGGCTTTCATCCCCTTCTCTTGCAGGTCTTCCATAGCCTTGAGTAACTCATCGGCAGTCCGACGGCTGAAATGCGACATCCGCACGTAGCCGATCTTCCGTTCGTCGTCGAGCATGAAATTCCAGGTGTCTTTGCCTTCGACACGGTTGAAGCCGAGGATCGTATCCATCTTGATAATGTCACGTTCCATCGTCAGTGTTTCCGGTTTGGTCTCGCCCAGATGGAGAACACCAATGCTGACTTCCTCACCCGGCTTTCCTTTCAGGGCCTTGACGGCATCGTCAATGCTGTAGCCGTCGGTCGGTTTCCCTTCGATCTCCACGATAACGTCCCCAGCTCGCACGCCGGCTTTATAGGCGGGTGTACCAGGAAGCGGCGTGATGACGGTCAGCCGATTCGACTCGGGATCAATCTGCACCTGAATTCCGATGCCGCCGAATTCTTGATCCACCGACTGATTGAATCGAGCCAATTCTTCCGGCGGAATGAAGGTGGAGTAGGGGTCCAGGTCTTTGAGCATTCCTTGAATCGCCGCTTCCATGAGCTTGCGACGATCGACGTCGGTCACATAATTCCGATCGATCTGCTCGAACGTGTCGACGAAGGTCTTCATCAATTGGTAGTAGTCGGCGTCCTTCTCCGACTTGGGTTCGGCGATCTCTTCCGCCATCCCGACCGACAGTCCGCAGGTCATCGCTATTGCCGTGAGCACGGCTGCAATGGATCGAATACGTATTACAGCGAGCATCAGCCCCTCCTTAAATCGTCGTGCGTCCAACCAGATTTCCAAATCCACATCGTTTTATGGTATGGGAAATCTGGGGAATCGGCAAGATGATCGGGAATGTTCCGGCCGTTGGGTGAAACAAAAAACGCCCGGCGATCTCAGATCGACGGGCGCTTTGTTTTGAACTTGGAATCGTCAGTCAGCAACGTCCAGAATCGCCTTCTCAGGTTGATGAAGACATTCGCCACCAGTTCGTTTGCCTGAATGTTCTCTCAGGGAGAATCAAATCAAACGGGTGGGACGAGCATCTTCAACGCCCTATTAGAGTGGGCGGACGTTTTCGGCACGCGGTCCCTTGGGGCCTTGTCCTTCAGTGTACGAAACCTGTTGACCTTCGTAGAGGTCGTTGTAGTGGACACCGTCCAGGTTGGAAAGGTGGAAGAACAAGTCTTTTCCTTTTCCCGTGTCGATGAATCCGAACCCTTTTTCCGTCAGTTTTTTGATCGTGCCTTCCGCCATGGACCCTGCTTTTCGTCCCAAAAGTAAGTAGCTGGAGAGGGATGGTTCAGCAAACGATCCTCACAGTTCCCGCTCCGTATCGCCAGCAGTATATCACTTCGTCTAGCGCGAGGGCAAACGCGATTGGATGAAAACCCACAAAAATCAAGGCGACTTTTGAAATGAATTTTTCGGCGACAATCGCGTTCCGACGCCGTCCGAATTACTTGAGTTGTTCGAGCAGGTCGAGTGCTTGCCGAGTTCGCTCGATACCACCGAGGTCATCAGCGAACTTTTTCACTTCCATCAATTCGGTTCCCGAGAGGTTTGATTTCTTCGGGCTGCGAGTTGCCTTCGGGCTGGAAGTTTTCTTCGGAGCGCTCTTTTTCTTCTTGGTGGTTTTCTTGGTTGTCTTCTTGCCACCGATCGTCGACTTGACTTGGCTCACCAAACCGGCGGTCACAGAAACGCCTTTTGCTTCCAATGCCGGAACAATCTCTGATGCCGTCGCTCCGGGGTTGTCGGAGAGGTAGTCACGGATTGCTTGACTTTTGTTGACGCCGCCCGCTGTTTTCTTGGCCATGGTGTCGTGTCCTTTGTAGTAGAACCAGTACTGAGTGTTTCCCCTAATGGCTGATTCATACTAGCGACTAGTCCTAAAGTCAATCTTGTGATCTTGAAAGCTAGGACGTTCTGACTAAAAAAGCCTGAAAACCGGACTTAGAGTTCTCTAAGATCTCAAAAAACTAGTCTCCACCTCGAATTTCGGAATCGTCTAAAGGTTCGATCACAACTGATGGGCTCCTTTTAGTGAGATCGATCTGAGCCGAATTCGCTTGCTCGGTTCGTGAGCTGTCTTGCCGATTTAACCACTGCCAATATCCCAAAGCAGTCGCCGCCAACAGCAGGACTACTCCAACAATATAAGGGCTAGTCAGGCGTCGATGAGGCTGAGTTTTCGTCCGGGTTTCAGTCTTTCGGATTTGAATCGTGGGATTGGCGATGCTTGTGTTCGAGTTGCTATTTGACCGGGGGCGTTTGCGTTCAGAGGCCAGGTTTGAATCCGGCTTCGATGTAGCGGCCGAGCGTTTTGCAGGGTGTTTACGCGGACTATCAGGCTTAGTTGCATGGTCCGATGATGAAGTCCGCCGTGGTTTCCGACCGCTGGACTGGGTTTGAGTTTCAGACGATTGAGTCGTCGTCGGTTCCTGTCGGTCTGAATTCGACTGCGGAGGAGAAGGTGAAGTTTCGGCAGGTTTATTCGCCAGAACTAGGTTCCAGTTCCGTTTTCGCCAAGTTGAGTCTGCGTGAGATACTAGCCAAGCTGCGAGGACGTCGGCGACTTCCTGGGCCGTTTGATACCTGTCTTCCGGCTTTTTAGCCATCATTCGATTGAGGATTGTAATAATTGCATCCGGTGTGTCGGGCCGGTCCCGTTTCACTGAGGGCGGTTGCCGGGTTTGATGGGCCAGCAAACGCTGAACTAGGGTTCCATCACAAAACGGCGGATGTCCGGTCAATGAATAGTAAAGCGTGCAGCCGAGGGCATAAATGTCAGCGCGCTCATCAACTTGATGACTATCAACTGCCTGTTCAGGTGCCAAGTAGTCTGCAGTCCCCAGGACCTTTTCATCGTGTTTGACGGTGAGTGACTCCTCCTCCGTCGCTTTGAAAAAGCGAGCTAGCCCAAGATCGACTAGCTTCAATGTGTTGTCCGGGGTGATTAGAAGATTCGCAGGTTTGATATCGCGGTGAACCAGGCCTGATGCATGGGCATGGGCCAGCCCTTCGGCCGCTTGACGAATTAAGTCAACAATCAGTGGTAGCGGAAGCGGACCGGACTGCACAACGAGCTGCTCGAGTGTTTTTCCCTCGACATATTGTAGGACCAGGTAGTGCAAATCTGTCCCGTTTTCATCTTGGCAGCCGATATCATAAGCCCGCACGATGTTCTGGTGATCTAACGAGGCGACCGCTTCGGCCTCACGGTAGAATCGGCCCAAATAAGATGTGTCTTTGACACGATGTCCGGGAAGGACTTTGATCGCGCATTGCCGATTCATAAAGAGGTGATGTGCCAAGTAAACGGCACTGGTTTCCCCGGTACTTAACAGTCGCTGCAAGCGATATCGTCCTAGGAAAAAGCCCTTATAGCGGCCTTGTTCCAGCTTGGATGCCTGCCATTCGGTCAATGCATCCGTTTGAACGAATGCACGCGAAAGAGCTTTGGCATCATCGAGATCCACACCTCGATCTCGGAACGTAGATAGCAAACGTTCCAGTCGGTTGGACTCGATCAATTTGCTCCGCTTTAAACAAGCCAAGAAGGACGCCGCAGTCAGTTTAAGCGTCATCGGCTAGATTCCTTGCAATTCACTAAGGGACTGATTGTGTGGTGAACAGAAATGGAGGAAGTTCGATCAGACCTTGTTACCATTCTCTGTCGCGTACTGGTGAAGTCTGGGGAGATGATCTGTTCCCAGTGATGAACACTGATCCCCAGAGTTTTGCACGATCTGGTGTATCATCTCAGTTTTTCCATAGTTGACGACCTCTCTCAAGCTATGTTTACCCAGAGTCTTGTTTTCGAGTCGATTCTGAATCGAGTTGCAGGGATCATGCAGTCATGTCGAAAATTCAACACGGCGATCGGGTGTGTTTGCATTACACAACGATGTCGGAGAACGGCTGTACCTTGGATTCTTCAGTTGGGCGGACACCGCTAACGTTCATTGCCGGAAACGGTGATGTCTTGAAAGGCTTGGAGCAGGGGGTGCTGGGGTTACAGCCAGGGGATCGCCGAACCTTGTATCTTGCGGCGGAAGATGCCTTCGGAGAGCGTTACTCGCAATTGAAGCGAAGTGTGCCTGTCTCGGCGTTGTCGAGCGAAGTCGCCCGTGCCGAGCAACTTTCCGTGCAGGTTGATCAGTACTCGTTGGACTTGCATCGTCAGTTCGATGATGGCCAAGTGATCCATCTCGACGCCAACCATCCACTCGCCGGTCAGAGTTTGACGATTGAGATCGAAATTCTCTCGGTCGAATCGACGACTGTAAACGACCGCTCCATGAGTTAATGTCGTTATAATGCAATCGGCAGACGAGCCGGTTCTCGAAGCTGACGGGTAGTGTTACATCAGCTCGTCGAGGACGTGGGAATTCCGAGATTCGATCCGTTCGATTCGTTGTTGAACTTCACGGGCTCGCTGGGATTGCCCTTGCTGCTCGAGTGTTTCGCAGAGTGCTTCGAGCGTTTGTACGAACTCAGGGTCGCATTCGTCCATAATCTGCTCTTGGATTTCGATAGCGCGACGCAAGAGTTCCTCCGCCTGAAAGAATTCCGCTTGCCGAGCACTCAAGTCGGCGAGTTGTTTGAAGTCGCAGGCGACATCGCGACTGTGCTTTCCAGTGGCTTTCTCTTGGATTTGTAGTGTTCGCCGGACTAAATAGGCGGCCTTGCGATAGTTCTTTTGATCGGTGTAAACCTTCGCGAGGGTTCGCAGCAACGGTGCGAAACCGACTGTATCGCCGTCGACATTCGCCTCAAAGAGATTGATGGCACGAAGAAGCATTGTTTCCGCGTCACCGAGTTGTTGACAGCGATGATGGACAACCGCAGTGACCCGCAATCGTTCGATTTCAATCCAAGGTGCTTGCTCCGCATTGGTTTCGGCGATGGCCTCCGCCCGAGAACACCACTGTTTCGCTGCTTCAAAGTTCGTCGTTTGCAGCCCGAATGTTGCCAGTTGTGTGTAGCCTTGGATTTGATCGGACTGCGTATCAGGCATTGATCCGCACATTTCAATTGCTCGGCGAGCCACATCGATCGCATCATTCACACGGCCGGTCTCGCCGAGAATCCTTGCCAAACGATAGAGCGTACGAACAATTTCTGGATTGAATACGCGTTTTAGCGACTCTTGAATTTCCAGTGCTTTTCGATAGCAGACTTCAGCTTTGTGGACATCACCGACGGCAGCGTGAAAGTCTCCAGAGGTGCACAGTAGACTAGCAGCATCGGTGCGTGACAGGTTTTGTCCTTGCTGCGAGATTTCCAGGGCGCGTTCGAGGTGACGTTCGGCGGGGCCGCGACGATGACGAGCAAGACAAACTCCTGCTAAATGCCCGAGAGTTTGGGGCAAACGAGGATGGGTGTCGCCCTGAAGTCGCTCGTAAATGCGAATGGCCTGCTGCAACATGCCCTCCGCTTGATCAAGTCGACCGGACTCCCAATGGACGCGACCAAGTGTCACAAGTGTCGTCGCGATTTCAGGATGATTCGCCGATCGGGTTTGCGTACGGATTCGCAGGGCATGAGTCAGGGCTTCGCGAGCTTTGTCGAGTTGTCTACGCATCAGCCAGACGGTGCCGAGATTGCTCAAACTCTGTCCGACCAGCGGATGAGACCAACCAACGGTCTGCCGACGCATTGTTAAAGCGTCCTTCATACAGCGTTCAGCTGCCTGGTATTCACCGCGTTGACGGTAAAGTTCACCCAAGTTGTTCAACAATGTTGCGACGGTCGGGTGGGAATCTCCGTGAACTTTCTTAGATAACTCGACCACTCGGTGCAGAATCGGTTCCGCACGATCGAGCCGACCTGCATTGAGGTGAATTGCTGCCAAATTGTTATGCAGTCGTATCGAGATGGGAGAGGTCTCTGGTTGCGACTGGCGACAAAGATCAAAGGCTTCCTGACATGCATCTAAAGCAGTAGTGTCCGCACGTGCAAAACGTAGTTCACCCAGCTGTGTCAGTGCCTCAATCAATCGCGGAAGGTACCGATGACCCGCTGTGCGAAAGACTGCAGTCGCAGCCTCAGCAAACGGAATTGCGTCCGAGATCTCTCGACGTGTTGCCAATAGAATTGCTAGTTGTAACTGTACACCTGCCGTTTGAGGACTGTCGGCACCATGTTGGTCGGTGCAGACGCGGAGGGCGGTTCGCAACTCGGATTCGGCGGCCGCCAAGTCGCCCGCTTCAAACAATTTGGAAGCCCGCGCGAGTCCTTCTTCCCAGACCACCGATTCGGCTCGTGCAGCATGCGTCGGGATCGGAGTCGGTTCCGATGAGGACGGCTCGGGACTCGGGTTCAAGTCGGGCATGTTCTGAGAATCGAGTTGCACTTGTTCTACCAGTGACGTTGGTCGGTGAGCATTATTACAGGAATCACGCGTTCTCGAAATCCCAAATCCAAGCCGACTCGTCGGTTGGTTCTGCGGAATGAGCGGCTTGAGACGTCGACTCTTCGCGGACTTGGTGTGGTGCGGAAATGAATTCGCTCACTTCCATGATCTCTGTCGATTCTTCGAAGGTTCGCATATCGGCTTGATTGGCGGAACTTAACAGGACTTCAATTCGCCGGGCCGCCTTTTGATTCCCAAGCTCGCGATGATAGGCCAATGCGGTCTGCCAGTCCGGCAAACCGGTCGCCAGGGTTTCTAGCAATTTCTTTTCGAGACGCTCGGCTGTTGCCAATGGTAACCAATGTTGGTCGAGAACTAACTGCGGAATCCGCAAGAGATCGATCGCTAACAAACGGCTCGGTGATGGCTCCCGATCGTTTTGCAAAGACGAATCGATCACTCTTTCTTGCAGCGACAGGACTGACTGCCGACAACATTCCACCCCTGCAAGAACAAGTCGATCTGTCAGTTGTGAACCGAATTCGTGACACTCGCGATCAATCAGCGTTGTTCGTTTCTGCACTTCCAAACGAAGGTCGACTGCATCCTGTGACAGATAACGGTCTAAGTCGGGATGTCGGTCGACGAGTCGTATCCAACGCTCGATTAGCACAATCGCCGACTGTTGAAGTTGCCGAAACTCTGCAAATCGACGAGAAGACTCCTCTCCCGCGGACGAGCGAGAGAACGCAGATTCCTCGCGTAGCGATTGCAATAACCGCATGACCTGGTTTCGACGCTGCAGCGGTTGATCCGTGAGGAGGGAACTGAGTTCGCTGTGGAGTTTGGTCAATCCCGCCTGCCAGAAAGCCCAACGGTCTGCAACTTCCGGGTGACGTGTCACCGTTGTTGGAGTGACGGTCCAATGACTCTGCAGGAAAATGAGTCGAGCGGTTTGATAGCGAAATCGCTTCTCGACCTTCTGGTGAATCCATTCGCGAATCTCAGTGCGAAGCCCAGTCCACGCTCGATGCCATTGCGTCGCAGACATTGACGTGGCAAATACGCTCTTCGCCTTACCTGCTAACCGTCGGCTAGCCAGGGCCACCTTGATGCAAAGATTCGAAAGTTGCGGCTGTCGTTCGATCAGGGGAAACGAACGTAGCAGTTCGCCCACGGAAGAATCGGTCAGGACCAATGCGGGGGTGAGACTTGCGGAACGGAGAAATAGCTGAAATGCCAATGACGAGTCATTACCGGACGTCTCTCGCCAATCAGAGGCCAGCGATTTCAAGTCTTCCTGGAGTCCCACACCGATTTCACCGTCAGCGTTTTGAACAACGCGGGAAAACAGAATTGCACGGATTAATCTCGCGGAGATCACCGCATGTCGCTCTCCTCGGGTTTCCATGCAACGAGCGAGTTGATACGCCAAACCCAGATGGTTGGCGATCAACAGTTCCTCGATCACCGTCGACTTCGCGACTAGCTTCTCGTCTCTCGGACAACTCAATGCCCACCGAGCCGCGCGTTTGACTGGTGCCAGCGAAGACTCTCCCTGCATAGCGGCCGTCAATCCCATGGTTCGTGGTGGAACCGTTCGCGGAAGGCTTTTGCGTTCAGAGCGATCGGTCGAGTTTGTCCGTCTCGCATCTTTCATAGAAAGCTACTTTTCGTCCGATCCCAGGGAAATTGCATATCGAAGTAAAATTGAAGTTCGTATGCAGGGCTAGTCTGCATTGAATGAGTGAATGCTGTCGCCTTCGACGAGTTCATGGGTCAATTCTCCATCGTCGTCGGTTGGCTTGTCAGCACCGTTGCGTGTCGATCGAGACGTCGCTGAACCATTCAGATTCGCACGCTCACTAGCGAGTCGCTGTTCGAACGACTCGATTAAAACATCGAAGACAGCCTTTTGGACGTCTGGCGAATTAAACGAATTGACCACCGCCGCCATACTGGGAAGATTTGCGAGCAACGTTTTGTAGTGCAGGGAACTCATAGTCGGTCTTGTCACCATCATGAGAAGAAAGTTTTTGCTGATGGCTCGTCGCACGTTGATCGTGCCAATCAGCCGTAACGGGGCCAACTTTTTGCGGGCTAGGGCACTTCGTGGTCGTTGATGTTCGTGAAGAACGCGGGAAAGCCTTCGTCTTTCGAACTCTACGAGACAGAAGCCGCCACGATGCTAAGTCGACTGGTCTAGTTCCAGATCGCGTAGGAGCTATCACGACTGACCAGCCGTCCACGGGCGGCCGCCGCTGCGAGTTCTTGTCCGTACGCGTTGGAAACACGATTTAACTGTTCGAGCCAGTCGGCATCGGTAAGATCATCCGTCGGAGAGACCAAGCCTGCAAACGCAGCGATCGGGTGCGAACCATCGACGAGTTGTTGGATCGACTCGTTGGGCACGCCGTGATCCCATTGGCTCAATAGACGATCCGCATCGGCTCGAACGGTTTCCAGCGGTCCGAACGATTCACGATCCTGGTGTTCCAAGACAAGCACGAAATCCAGAATTCCTCGCGCTGCCTCTCGAACGGCACAGATGTTGATATCTTCCGAGACTTGCGTGAGTGTCGTGGCGTCGAGTTCTTCCTCGGTCGGTGCGGATTGCGTCGGCGAAATCCGCGTTTTCAGGTTGGCGACGCGAGTGCGGAGTTCGCGTAGATCATCGATCAATTGGAGTGACGGCAGCGATTCCTCGTCCGCCAAATCCTCGGCAGCCTGACGAAGGTCTAAGCTCACCTTAGCAGCGAGGGCTTGGATTTGTCGTAGTTCGTCCTCATGTTCCGGGATCGTCGAAATCACAGCACACCTCGTGGTTCTAAAAAAGCCTATGCGTTCGCGGATTGCGAAACTTCAGCAGTTCGCCTTCGATCATTACCGCTTCTGTCGTGCGGCATCGCAGAGACAGAAGACCAGCGAAGGATCTCAATCAGTTCAGAACCTCAAAGCAAATCCTGTTCGCACTGTGAACTCGGATGGGTTGAACTCGCAGACTTCCCCCGTTTAGCAAGACAACGGTGTCGAATTCCCTAGTTATGCCGATTGTAAACGGTGGTCGGGAATTCATTCGCTGATCGGGCGAGCGGTGAGTGGCTCGTCTCGCCGGAGTTCACGTCAACAATCGTTGTTGCCAAGATGCAACACACGTGCGGATTTTGCATCGGGACGCGTGTCAAACTTGATTCGTACTCGCCCGCGTCGGTCCGAGTTTTTGACTCACGACGTACAGCGGAAAACCAACCACTAATGGGATGACACCAAGTAAGCTCAATTCGCGTGCCCACATGAGACTTGAGTACAGCATATAACCCGAAGTGCTACAGAAAACGAGTGGCAACCACGGGTACAACGGCACACGAAATGGGCGAGGCAAATCCGGTTCGCGGAGTCGCAACACAATCACCGCAAGACCACTGAGTAAGAAGAACCCCCAAAACATCGGGGCGGTTGCTGCAACTAATGTGTCAAACCCCCCGCCGAAGTCGTTCCAAGTCACTGGTGATCGGCCAAGAGTTTCCAGCGATCGATCGACGAAGTTTCTCCCCGATTCGGTACCAACCGCGATGATGAGGACAATCGACACCACACTTTGGACAATGAGAGACGCCAATGGGGCCTTCCCTTCTTTCGGACGCCAACTCAACCACGCGAACAACCGATGATCGGCTCCTAAACTCGCATGCACTCGTGAACCAGTCAAAATCAAACCATTGAGTGCACCGAGTGTCGAAATCATGACCAAAACGCACATCGCCGCAAACCCGGTGGAACCGAACATCGGCTTGAGGACGTCGGCGGCGGGAGCTTCGGATTGGCGAATACCGTCCCAACCAAGACCGTTGAGGTAAGCGGCATTGATCAGAAGATAGCTCAACGTGACGAGTCCCACACCGCCCAACAACGCTTTCGGGATGTTGCGAGCAGGATCTTTGACTTCGGCTGCCACAAAGGCGGCATCGTTCCAACCGCCGTAGGCGTAAAGAATCAGTACGAAAGCCAATCCGAAATTCGATACCTGTTCGCCGGTCGGAGGTGGCGTATCGAGTAAACCGTGGCCTCCAAATAGTCCGCAAACCGTGATTCCGACAAGTCCTAAGATTTTCGCAAGAGTCAGTACGTTCTGCGTCGTTTTGCCGAAGACGACACCACCCACATTGAGCAGCGTCAAAGCAGTCACCGCGATCACGGCTGTCAGTACGACGCTGTTCGCGGGGAGATCGAGCAGTAAGTTGGTGTACTCGGCGAAGATGTAAGCCATCGAACCGATGCTGCCCGTCAGAATACCCGTGAGGTGCGCCCAACCGAAGAGGAAACCGACGATCGGCGCATAGGCTCTCGTTAGATAGACATAATCGCCGCCGGACTTTGGCAACGAAACGGCCAATTCCGCGTAACACAACGCTCCGCAGAACGCAACGAGTCCGCCAACCAGCCAGACAAGCAATCCCGCTAGCGGACCTGGAACGCAACTAAAAACGATCGGCGGAACTTTGAAAATTGACGCTCCGACGACAATCCCCACGATCAAACTCGCCGCGTCTTGCCAACGCAGGATTCGTGATTGGGAGGCGTCATCCTCCGAGGGCAGTTGTGAGTCCATGGGCAATCTGATCAATCTTCGGGGAACTCACGGATGTGGCTGTAGCGTTTGTAGGTCTCGTAGATGTCTCCACCGTCGAGCACGCGTGGATCGCCCGTCTTCCGCAAATAGGCTTCAAACTCTTGGCCTAGTTCGCCTTTGATGGTCGCGTACATCGGGTTGTCAGCGAGGTTGATCAAATTCGCGGGATCGTTTTCGATGTCATAGAGTTCGATTTCCGGTCGCTTCTCGACGGACCATTGGAAGAATTGTCCCAAGCGTGGATCATCGCGGTGTTCCCAGAGAAACGTCTTGCTGGGACAAGCGTCGATATCGTAGTAGCCAAAGGCATCGTTTTTGAACCCAGCAGGATGACCGGCTGGCCAACGTTCAGGGCGGAAGTTGCGGATGTAGAGATACTTCGGCGTCCGCATGGCACGAATCGGGTAGGTGCGGTTGTCGAATCGTGAGGAGGAATGTCGTTCACGAGCCGAGTAGGCACGATTCCGTTTCGGGTTCAGTTGGCCATCACGTTTGCTCATCAACACATCGAGAAAACTTTGGCCGCTCATGTCGGAAGGCACTTCGACACCGGCTGCATGCAGCATCGTCGGAGCAAAATCGATGAAGCCCACGATGTCGCTCACTTCCCGGTCCGCCGGGATTTTCGCTGGCCAACTGATCGCAAGCGGTGCATGGATGCCGAATTCATAACAATTCGCCTTCGCCCGGGGAAACGGCATCCCATTGTCGGCGGTCACGATGACGAGTGTGTTCTCCAACTCGCCAGCTTCTTCCAGTTGATCGAGAATCCGCGTCAGGTGACTATCAAACCACTCGATTTCGACAGCATAGTCGAGGATGTCACTGCGAATGGTTGGTGTGTCCGGCAGGAACTTTGGTACCACTGCATCCGCCAGGGATTTGCCCTGTTCGCGACCGATACCGTTCTTGTAACTGCGATGCGGTTCTGTCGCTCCGAACCAAAAACAGAACGGTTTATCAGCCGGTTTCTTGTTCAGAAAGTCACTGAAATTGGCTGCATAATCGTTACTGGATATTCCCGGCGGCGATTTCATCTTCCGTTTTTGCCAAACCGGACCAGCGGGATTTCGCTCGCGACCACTGACCTTGAAGTTCCCTGGTCCCCAACCTTTGCCGGTGTAACCGACGAAGTAACCGGCGTCTTCAAGGATATCAGGATAGACCGTATACTTCTGCGGAAATGAACTCGCGTGTGTGCCGGCTTGTTCGATTTCCCAGGTGTTCCGCCCAGTGAGCAAAGCCGCTCGTGAAGGACTACAACCAGGGGACGCACAAAAGGCATTGTGAAACAGCACCCCGGATTTTGCCACACGATCGAACGCCGGTGTGTGAATCCCTGACGTGCCATACGCACTGGCATACGGATAGGATTGATCGTCCGAAATCGCGAGCAGAATGTTCGGCTGTTTCTCGGCCGCTTCAGTTTCGTTTCCGCTAAACCACGATATCACCGCACCGTAACACAGCGTTGCTAACAGAACCATTTTCAATTGCCGAGCCATCGACGCTTCCTCTTGGACAGGGCGAGCGAATTTGATGGCTCCGTTCTAACCGGTTCGGTCAGCAATTCCTAGTGGTCTGGCAATCGATGAGATCCCTAGCGCGCAACCCGATCGCAGTGCTCTTGCGTTGCCAATGAAACCGACCGACGGATCAGCGGTTCATCACGGAGGCGGCATCCACGCGATAGCTATTGTTCAGTAGCACGACTTCGCAACCATCAATCAATTCCTGATTGGTGATTTCGTAGCGTCCCGGCGGGAGCGTGACCGGTAAGGCGGTCCCGACCTGAAAAGCGGACACGTAACGGGTTATAATGCATTCGGTTTTGGAAGCGTTGTTTAGCGCAATCATCGAAACTTGAGCGAGTTTGAGTAAAATTGAGCGAAGTCCCGATGTCAGTCGTGTGGGCGACGATATCAGGAAATCTTTGTGTGTGGGTGAGAAAGCGATTCTCAGAGAATGCAATCCCGAATCGCCCGCCTAGCGGACACACTCCGAAAGTTGCATTGTGGGGATAAGATGTATTATCGGAGTGAAGTTAGGTGACATTGACGAGTTTTTCAATCCCCAGCGAAATGAATGTCCAGTCGCGGACGGGTTAAATGGTTCACAACGGAATGATGCATTAATGAAGCTTGATTCACCGATTCGTGTTTGTAGTTTCGAGAGTCGTCGCAATAACGAGATGCACACGCTGATCGAGCGGTTTGGTGGCATCGCTACCGTGGCTCCGTCGATGCGTGAAGTGCCGTTGGGTGAAAACGAAAGTGTGTTCGCCTTCGCGGAACAACTGCAAGCCGGGCAGATTGATGTCGTCGTGTTCATGACCGGTGTCGGAGCACGGGCACTCCTTGAGACTTGGCAAGTCCGTTATGAGGCTTCGCTATTCTTCGAGGAGTTGGCAAAGACGACCGTTGTCGTGCGCGGACCGAAGCCGATGGCGGTTCTGCGGGAGTGGGGTGTGCGAATCGATCATCGCGTGCCCGAACCGAATACCTGGCGGGAGTTGCTGGAAACGCTCGATGCGAATGTTCCGCTCGCAGGCACGACGGTTGCCGTGCAGGAATACGGTGAGCCAAATAATGAATTGTACGATGCGCTTCACGCTCGGAATGCAACTGTGATCCCGGTTCCGGTTTACCGCTGGGCATTTCCGGAAGATACCGGCCCGCTGAAAGACGCCATTCGACGAACCATTGCCGGCGAGTTTGACGCATTGATGTTCACGAGTGCCCAGCAAATCGTCAATACGCTCCAAGCCGCTGCGGAAGACGGTTTGGAGGACAATTTTCGAGCGGCTACGAAGAATACGCTCATTGCATCGATCGGTCCCACTGCAAGTGAACGGTTGCAGTCTCTGGGGTTCCAAGTCGACGTCGAAGCCTCACTGCCGAAAATGGGACCACTCGTGAGAGCCACAATCGAAGCCGCGAAGAATCAGCGTGAGGTCAATAA
This sequence comes from Thalassoroseus sp., assembly GCF_984380535.1. Classification (NCBI taxonomy): domain Bacteria; kingdom Pseudomonadati; phylum Planctomycetota; class Planctomycetia; order Planctomycetales; family Planctomycetaceae; genus Thalassoroseus; species Thalassoroseus sp. The sequence goes on along the minus strand of NZ_CFHRBF010000017.1, from coordinate 96,891 downwards.
CGAGCATTGAGAACAGAGAGCACATGAACCTCGCGGTTTGTAGGACTCAACGCAGACTTGTTCATCAATCGTTTGCTTTTTCACCGATCCTGCAAAAGGGAGCCCCGTTTTACAGGATCCAACGAGTTGAATCCGATGTTCAAAAGTCTTTCGTTTGTCGCGAGTTTGCTCACTATTGTCATCGTGTTCGATGACGTACCGAATGTTGCACTGGCTCAGGAGCAACCTGCTCGAAGGTACTGGAACACGAGTTTTTCGCTACGGGATGCGGACGTCGCTAAACTCAATCGCCGCTTGAGTTTTATTGGAATCGGGCTGCCGTTTACGATTACCGGAAACGTCACTACGGAACTTAATATCGGCGTTCCACTTGGTGCCATTCGTGATGCAAAGGCCTATCGAATTGATGGAGCCGTCTCGTCGCCGTCGTTGGTGGTCTCCGGGGTGCGTCTCGACACGGTACGGATGGACCTCAAGTATCGCGACGGTGTTCTCGATCTGCAGCCGATTGTCTTCGACCTGCCCGATCTCCCAGCGGACCCGAATGCGGAACCCGTTGCAAACGGACAATTCCGTGGAGCAATCCGTCTTGGCCTAGTGCCAACCGACGAGATGACAGCTGATCTCACCTTGACGACCATCCCGATACGACCCATCACGCAGCAGATTCCAAACTTCCCTGTGATTGACACCGGGGCGTTGGACGGCCAACTGTCCGCGTCCGTGCCGTTAGACAAATTGAGTGATCTGACAGCATGGGATCTCAATGGCAATTTAACGGTTTCGAATCTTAAAGCGTTCGACCAAACGTTGCGGAGTGTGCGTGTCGATGTGGAAGCGGACGACGGAGTGCTCGAAGTCAGCAAGCTAGACGGAACCATCGACGGAGCAACGATTGGCGGGAATGCGAACCTCAAACTCACGGCTCCCTTCGGATATGAGGCCGATGTCAAAGTGCTCTCAGAGAACATCGCCGGAATCGGCAAGCAGAACGCTGATGACGCCGATTTTCGGGGACAGTTGGAACTCACCGGGCATGTGGAAGGAACTCTGAGTCCGTCCACCGTAGCTGCGAACGGCCGAGCGCGATTGACGGACGCAGAGTTCGCGAACATTCCGGTTCCGGTGGCTGGGTTCGAGTATCGGCTAAACGATGCAGCGATCGAACTTCAAAATCTGACGCTGCAAAGTCTCGACGGGAATTTAATAGGTGCGGTTCGATTGCCGCGTGTCGGCAATGCTCCGGCGACAGCGAATCTGCAAACCGAGAAGCCGTTCTCACTGACGAGCTTGCTGCAAGTATTCGACCTGGCCGATCTCCCGATTCGCGGCGGAGTTGACGGGACGATTGCGATCACCGCTCCACAAGCACAATTGACGGAACCCACGAAGTGGCAAGCCGCTTTCGATGTTTTCGTCCGTGAGGGCGAAGCGTTCGGGTTACAAATCGGCCCGGAACCGATTCAAGCTCGGCTTGCGAATGAACGGTTCGTTCTGAAGGAAACGAGTTTCAAACTTGGTGCAACTTCGCTCGCTGCAGGCGGAGAAATTGCAACTGCCAAGCCATTTGCATATTCGGCGAAGTTGAAGCTCAACGCGACTGACCTATCGGACTTGAATCGACTTGATGAGAGCCTGCAAGTACCAACCGCAATTCAAGGTTCGATCACAACCGACCTAACAGCCAAGGGCGAATTGGCTCCGTTTACGATTGTCGGCGATGGTACCATTCAGTCCGACCAGCTTGCCGTTGCCGGTGCAAGGATTGATTCGCTTGCGGCCAAACTCAGCACCGATGGGAAAACGGCCACTCTCAGCGAACTCGCCATCAAACTCTATGAGGGAAGTCTCACAGGAACCGCAAAAATTCCTCTCCGTGCAGACAACGAACAACTGCCGAATGTCGCGAAGGACCACGATTTCAATCTCGATGTGAAAGACGTCGATCTCGGGCGGTTGGCAGCTGATCTTGCGAGTCTGGAATTCGATGTCGCCGGTCGTTTGAGTGGTCGTCTCACCGGGCAGTACGTTGCCAATCCTGACAAAGGTTTGCCGGTTCGTTTCCAATCGAGATGGCAGATTCCGCAAATCACTGTCGGGGGAATTGGGACGGGAAACATCAACGCGACCGCCGGGCTGAGTGATGAATCCCTGGACTACAAAGTCGACGGCGAACTTTTCGATGGTGCCTTGGAACTTAAAGGCAGTTTCCCGCTAGAAGAAACGGACGAGGAAACCTCGACGACCAGTACCGGACGGCTCCGTTGGAACGGTGTGTCGATCGTCAATATTGCCAGTGCCTTTGATGTGGAACCGCCGAATGGCCGCACTCGGGGCAATGTCTCTGTGGAATTCGATTTCCGACATAGCCAAACACTGACCGCCATCGAAGGCAGCGGACGCGTGCAAATCGTCGGTTGGATTTGGGGAGGGCAACCCGTAACCGATCGTCTCGAAAGTCGCATTGCGATCAGCAAGAATGTACTGCGAGTCTCATCGAATGGGGAACTCGCAGACGGAAGGCTGATCGCCGATATCACCTGGAACTTCCAGAATACGCGTGCAAATCGTTTCTCCGTGGACTTGCTGAATGCCAACGTGGAAACGTTCTTGCTATGGGCACCGGCGGAAGTTCGCACCCTGTTCACCGGACGCCTCGACATCCAACGAGTCAATATCGACCCAGGAGACCCCTGGCGAGCCGAGGCGGTGTTGTCACTCACGAAGGGAAGTGTCGCCGATGTAACAGTATCGTCCCTGAGCATTCCATTTCGCGCCACCTGGACCGACTCCGGCGAAAAAGCCGAGATCAATGTGCGTTCGTTTAGCGGTATTGTCGGGGGCGGCCACGTCCGAGGGAATCTCTTGGCACACATGGATGGAGGAAACCGAGTCGTCGGGGCGATGGATTTTGAGAACGTGAATCTCAGTGCGATCAACGAAATTGGGAAGGAAAGCGGTGCACTCAGTGGCAGCCAAGTTAGCGGGGAATTGACAATCTCGGGCAAACGTATGCGGTCACTGAACGACTTGGTTGTCACCCTTGACGCGAATTTCAGTCGAACTCGCAGTAGCCGTTTGCCGTTGATCGCCAGTTTGCTTCAGGCCATCCCGGGGGTGCGTGTTTCGCAACCGATCCAAGAAGGACACGTCTACGCACTATTGCAGGGCGACGTTGTCACCATCGACGAACTTGCAATTCGCACCCCGAGTTTGGTGATCTATGCCACCGGGACGGTCACCCTTCGTCAACGGCTGAATTTGGAACTGGTGGTGGCGACCGGCGATTTTGATCGGCCACGTGGCGGACTGCTCGGACTTTTGCTGTTGAGGCGGATCGACGGTGCGGGGCCTTCGTCGGCGGGGTTATTTGCACGGTTTGGTCGTCTGTTGACCGATCAGCTGATCTCGTTCAACGTTCGAGGAACGATCGCTCGACCAGTCCTCAAGGTCCGTTCGATTCCGCTTCTGCCGGAAAACGGCGTGCAGTTTTTCATCAGTGGAAGTCGTCGACGAGGTTGATCGTCAATCAAAATCTGCTCCGCCGTCAAATCCAATTGTAGCGGTTATGCCGATTGTACCGATGATTGTTCATAGGCCGCATGTCGTTTCGCGGTTCGACCTTTGAACATCGGAAGACGCTTGGGGGGCAGCCATGCCAACACGGATGGTGCAAACCGGTTTATGGCTCTCACTTGGCTTGGTCCTTATCCTGAGCGGATGTGGAACAGGTCCTGGCGGCGCATTTGCGTTGGCACCCGACACGCATAGCCTGATCGATGCTGCAGACACAATGCGACGCTGGGTTCGCCAGCCAGCACCCGTAGCGCGCGAACTCAGCAAGACCGTAATCCCGGTCTATATTGTCGAACCCGGTGATGTGTTAATTGTTGAAACCGCATACTTCGACTCTCCGTTGCGTTTGCCTCAAGACCAAACTGTGATGCCCGACGGTACAATTGACTTAGGACGTTTCGGGCGTCCCGTTGTCGCCGGAATGAGTTTGGAACAAATCGAGGCGAATCTTTTCGATTTGATCCAAGCCGCCAAACCAACCGACGACGGCAAACCGCTGACGGCCGAGCAAATGCAGGTCAATGTGCGTCTTCTCGGACCGAACGGCGTGTACTTCTATGTCCTTGGGGAAGTTAACAATCCCGGTGCCTATACTTACACCGGTCGCGAAACGGTGTTGGATGCCATCTTGACTGCCGGCGGCATGAGCGACCGAGCCAGCAAGAACGATATCATCCTCAGCCGGCCGACCGCACCTGGGGAATGTCGTGTGGTGTTGCCGGTCTGTTACGAACAAATCGTACAACTGGGCGACACGACGACAAACTATCAGATCATGCCCGGCGATCGCATTTTCATTCCAACAGATCGGGCTTGTGATGGTTGCTTCAAGTGTTTGGGGCTGAAAAAGGAATGCAACGCCTGCAATGCGGAGCAGTGTGGAACGGCGAATTGTCCATTGCCATTCGCCGCACCGACCCACTACGAACGCCCGGCCTCTCCTGAGGCAGCGCCACAAGTCGTTCCTGCTGCGGAAATCGCTCCCCAACCTGCGATCGAAGTCCCACCCAAACCGACCGAGTAATTCGCACCAACTACGGTGACTTTCGGAATCGCAACTCGCTGAGATGCCGCCAATCGGCGAAGTCGTTATCATTGGCTCTCAAAATTCACGCGTTCAGGGAGCCTGCCATGATTCGAATTTCTCGCCATATTGCGTTGTCGTTGTTGATCCTGGGGTCGTTGTCGTGTTCTCAATCGACCGAGCCAAAGCAAGCCGAAGAGCAAGCAAACAGCGAGCAGCCGACGCAATCGACCGAACAGGGGTCTGCCTCAGAGGACGAAGCCCCTGTTGATCCGATTGAATCGCTCAAGACTTTGGGGACGGTTCGACTTGACGGCGATGGGAACGTCATTGTCGTGCAAATCCCCGATGGCAAAGCGACCGATGTGACGGCAAAACTGCTGTCCGATATGACGTCTCTCAAAGACGTCCAGCTGACCGGTGAAAATGTCACCGACGCGGCTATCGACAGTTTGGCCGGGTTGGACAAGCTCAAGGTGTTGAAGCTTGACGGCACTGCAGTTGGCGACGCGGGGCTTGAGAAACTCCAAAAGCTTCCGGCGTTGGAGCAAGTTTACCTCTCAGGAACACAAATCACTGACGCGGGGCTGAAGCACTTAGGCGCGTTGCCGCGTTTACGTCGGCTTCGAATCAGCAATACAAAAGTGACGGGCGAGGGAATGCAGCACTTGAAGTCAGCTGCCAAACTCGAAAACCTCGATGTCAGCAAAACTAGTGTCGATAACGAAGGTTTGCGACATCTGAGTGAGATCGCCACTTTGACGAACCTCAATCTTTACACAACCAATGTCGCGGATGGCGGCATGGAACATGTCACAACAATGACTCAGTTGACATGGTTAAACCTTGACAATACGACAATTACCGACGCGGCTTTGCCGAAACTCAAGCCGCTCGTGAACCTAACCTATTTGCATCTCGGTCGTACGCCAATATCCGACGCTGCCATCGAGAATCTTTTCGGCCTTAAGAACCTCACTCGACTCGAAGTCACCAACACCCAAGTGACCGAACAAGGGGCCGAGAAATTACGTGAGGCACTTCCAGGTTGCGAAGTTCTGTCTGGTGTCACAGACGCAAAATCTTAGTCACCTTGCAGCAGCCAAATCGTTTCTGCTGCAGGTATGGTTATTCTTGCTTCACGTTAGAGAGATTGATCGCGATTTCGCTGATGGAATCTCAGTAACTTCAATACAGTCGATAGTTCGCTCTGTTAGTCCTTGCCAAGAAGACTGTTCCTGTAATGTCATCCCGTAAGACGACATAATCTCGCGATGACTATAATGGTGATTGGTCTTAGACATGGCTTGCAATCATTGTTGTTCGAATTGACTAACTTGGACAATGATAACTCTCAACACTCTAGGATCCCAGCAAAGCGTTTCGCGAAGCCCACACCGCATCTTTTGAGGTACTGATGACAAACCACCACATGCCAAGTACGACTCGCAGACAGTTTCTCGCACACACTGGGATGGCCGCGGCTGCATGCTGGTATCCCTCAATTCTTCGAGCGGTCGCCGCTAGTCCTTTAGAGGCAGTCGATCACCAGGATGAAGACGCGGATGTCCTAATTGTAGGCGGCGGACTTGGCGGCTGTGCCGCTGCATTGTCAGCGACCAATCAAGGACTACGAGTTGTAATGACCGAGCCTACGGATTGGATTGGTGGACAACTCACCCAACAAATTGTTCCGCCGGATGAACATCCCTGGATTGAATCATTCGGGGCACCTGCGAGTTATCGTCGACTACGAGACAACATTCGCGACTACTATCGGTCGAACCGTCCACTTACACCGGCAGCAAAAGCACGCAAGAATCTTGATCCAGGAGATGGTTCTGTCTCGCGACTTTGTCACGAACCGCGCGTTGCCCTCGCGGTTCTCGACGAAATGTTAGCACCAGCGGTGAAGAAAGGCTTACTTAAGATTCGACTCAATACCCGCCCCGTCAAGGCTGATGTCGACGGGGACCATGTCCGAGCGATTCAATTTGAGAGTGCTGATAGTTTACGCCCGATTACTGTCAAAGCTAGCTATTTCATCGATGCATCCGAGGAAGGCGACTTGCTTCCTCTAACCGGTACCGAGTACGTCACAGGCTCCGAGTCTCAGAGTGAAACCGGGGAGCCAAGTGCCGGTGAACACGCTCGGCCAGACAATATGCAGTCGATTACGTGGTGCTATGCGATCGATTATTTGCCAGACCAGGATCATACAATTCCTAAACCGGCTATGTACGATTTTTGGCAGAAACACGTGCCGTCGCTAACTCCGCCCTGGCCGGGTCGATTGCTAGCCCTGCACTATTCGAATCCGTGGACGACGGAGCCGAAAGCCCTAGGATTTGCACCCCGAGCAGCCAATCAAACAATCCCTTCTGTCAAAGGGCTCAACCTTTGGCTTTATCGACGCATCATCAATGCGAACAATTTTGAAGACGGTACCTATCCAAGCGATATCTCCGTCGTCAACTGGCCTCAAAACGACTATATGCTTGGCAACATTATCGATGTTAGTCCTGAAGAACGAGAGAAACATTTAAACGGTGCGAAGCAGTTAAGTCTTTCACTGTTATACTGGCTCCAAACTGAAGCACCTAGACCGGACGGCAAAGCCGGTTGGAAAGGGTTACGACTGCGACCTGATGTCGTCGGTACTGAAGATGGACTTGCGAAGTATCCCTATATCCGTGAGTGCCGACGTATCAAAGCTGAGTTCACGATTCTTGAACAGCATATCGACACACGCGAAGAAAACCGACGGAAGATCGGTGAACATCGTGTAGCGAAGGCCTTTGCTGATTCCGTTGGTATCGGTCACTATTCCATGGATCTGCATCCATCGACAGGCGGGGACAACTATCATCACACGAGTTCCTTGCCATACCAGATCCCGTTAGGCGCGTTAATTCCCCAGCGAATGAGAAACGTAATCGCTGCTTGCAAGAATATCGGAACGACTCACTTCACTAATGGTGCCTATCGGTTGCATCCTACAGAATGGGGAATCGGCGAAGCCGCTGGTGCGTTGACAGCGTACTGTTTAACAAAAGACCGCACGCCAAGCGGAGTCCGGAATAACGCAAAACACCTTCAGGGTTTCCAAGATCAGCTCGTCAAAAACGGGATCGAACTAGATTGGAATAAACTCGCTTGAGGGAACGCACTTGGACGGCTCTCAAGAATGACTATAACGGCAGTTTGATAGCGCTTCGAATCAGGTTCCTAATGCTCTGTCGCAATCGGAAATCTAGGGATCGCACGCGACGTACAGATAGCGTTCAAGCTTCAAACGTCGCGTGTCGATGCCGACTTGACTGGCGACAGTAATACTGACGAACTCGAGTCTCAAAGTGCTTCGGGGGTCTTCTGAATGCAACCAAGTAAACCGTTCTGTTCGGTGATCGATATTGCCGAATTGAGTTGCACTGTATCGACGTCACAATCGTTCCCAGCGAGGCTCGACGTAACAGCGGCAGAACATCGGTTCGCCGGGTTTCTTTGAACGGCAACGCTTGTTAAAATCTACTGTCTTCTTACCACCGGTAGACAGAATCGAGGTTCGTTCAATACCATCGTCACCAACGAGTGTCAGAGGTAAAGACGAGTCGAACAGGAAGATACCCTAAGTTACGCAAGAGCAACAACTTGGGGCCGTAGCTCAATCGGTTAGAGCAGCGGACTCATAATCCGTTGGTTGCCAGTTCGAGTCTGGCCGGCCCTACTATCTTAAACCCTTGACTCATAACGAGTTAGGGGTTTGTTTGTTGTGTGCCGGAACTGAGGGATTGTGCACAGAAGTGGACCGTTATGGACTGAATTGGACAAATTTCAACACGACTTCTGTACTACTTCTGTACCGCTTTTAACCGCCAACGACGCGGTGTTCAAGCCCGTTTAATCTTCCTTGCATGAAATGTCAGAAGAAGTACTTACGCGAATCATGAATCCGATTCTCTTCAAATACTGCAACAGAGGTCGCCCTGTCCAATTTCGTGACCACTAATTCGGTTTCGCTTGTTCAGTACTCTGGTTAAACTGTTGTCCTCACCTGGAACATCACACCACGTATTGAACGACGAACACCGAACCGACTATGGCTAAACGGAAATCGAAGGCTGCCTCGAAGAAGGATAGCCCGAACGGGGCCAATCTTGGCTTCGAGAAGACACTCTGGCTGGCTGCTGACAAACTTCGCAACAACCTGGATGCGGCTGAGTACAAACACGTCGTTCTCGGGCTGATCTTTCTGAAGTACATTTCGGATGCCTTTGAGGAACAACGCAAGGCGTTGCTCGAAGATGAATACGCCGATCCCGAAGACCCCGATGAATACCGGGCCGAAAACGTCTTCTGGGTTCCGACCGAGGCCCGTTGGGAGCACATCCAAGGGCACGCGAAGCAACCGACGATCGGGCAAATCGTCGATGATGCCATGGATGCCGTCGAACGCGACAACCCTCGGCTCAAGGGCGTGTTGCCGAAGAATTACGGGCGACCCGCTCTCGACAAACAACGTCTCGGCGAACTGATCGACCTGATCGGCACCATCGGCCTGGGTGACAAGGAAAACCGCTCGAAGGACATTCTCGGTCGTGTCTACGAATATTTCCTCTCGGAATTCGCCTCGGCCGAGGGCAAGAAGGGCGGGCAGTTCTACACGCCGCGATGTGTGGTCCGTGTGTTGGTCGAGATGCTCGCCCCCGCCCCGAACAGTCGCATCTTCGATCCCTGTTGCGGATCGGGCGGGATGTTCGTGCAGAGCGAGAAGTTCATCGAAGAACACGGCGGCCGCATCGGCGATATCTCCATCTACGGCCAGGAGTCCAACCCGACCACGTGGCGGTTGGCTCATATGAATCTGGCGATTCGCGGCATCGAGGGCAATCTCGGGGCGCAGCATGCCGACAGTTTCCATCACGATCAGCACAAGGACTTGCGGGCCGATTACGTGTTGGCCAATCCGCCGTTCAATGATTCCGATTGGCGGGGCGGGCAGTTGCAGGAAGATGCCCGTTGGCAGTACGGCACACCGCCGAAGGGGAATGCCAACTTTGCTTGGGTGCAGCACTTCGTCTATCATCTGGCCCCCACCGGCACGGCGGGGTTTGTGCTGGCAAATGGCTCGATGAGTTCCAACCAATCCGGCGAGGGCGACATCCGCCAAGCCCTCATCGAAGCCGACTTGGTCGATTGCATGGTCGCGTTGCCGGGGCAGTTGTTTTACTCCACGCAGATTCCCGTCTGTCTGTGGTTCCTCACCCGCGACAAAAAGAACAAGAAATTCCGCGACCGTCGCGGCGAGACGTTGTTCATCGATGCCCGCAAACTCGGCCGCATGATCGACCGCGTCCATCGGGAACTCACCGACATAGAAATCGCCCGGCTGGCCGACACCTATCATGCCTGGCGGGGCGATGCCGACGGCTCGCAGACTTACGAAGACATCCCCGGCTTCTGCAAGTCCGCTAGCCGCGAGGAAATCGCCAGCCACGGCTACGTGCTCACCCCTGGCCGTTACGTGGGAGCCGAGGAACTCGAAGAAGACGACGAACCCTTCGAAGAAAAAATGCAACGCCTCGTCCAAACCTTGAACGAACAATTCACCGAATCGGCACAGCTAGAAGCCGCCATTCGGTCCAATTTGGAGGGGCTGGGTTATGGCGAGTGACACATGGCGAGAATGTAGCGTAGAGGAACTAAAATCGTCGGCTGCAAATGCACTTGCAACGGGACCATTTGGTTCTGCTATTAGTTCTAGGTTTTTTCAAAGTTCGGGCGTGCCAGTTATTCGTGGTAGTAACCTGAGCCAGGATATAGGAATTCGAATCATCGACGATGGCCTTGCGTTTGTATCTGACGACAAGGCATCGGAATTCAATCGTTCTATAGCGCGTAGAGGAGACCTTGTTTTTACTTGCTGGGGAACGATCGACCAAGTTGGTTTAATAGATGGAAGAGCGAAGTTCAGTAAGTATGTTGTATCAAACAAACAAATGAAACTTACTCCCGATTCTACAAAAGCTGACAGTCTGTTTTTGTACTACGTGTTTTCATCGCCGCAAATGCGGAATACGATACTAAATCAGGGCATTGGAAGTTCTGTACCCGGTTTTAATTTGGGACAACTTCGCCGTTTACCGCTTCTATTACCGCCGATTGGCGAGCAAAGAGCGATTGCTAGCATTCTAGGGGCGTTGGATGACAAGATCGAGTTGAATCGGCGGATGAATGAGACGCTGGAAGCGATGGCGCGGGCGACCTTCAAAAGCTGGTTCGTGGACTTCGACCCCGTCCGCGCTAAACTCGACAACCGCCCCCCCAAAGCCCTCGACCCCCAAACCGCCGCCCTCTTCCCCGACAGCTTTGAGCACGCAGAGTTTGGCCTGGTGCCGGATGGATGGAACGTAAGCACGGTTGGCGACGAATTCAAATTGACGATGGGGCAATCCCCGCCCGGCGAAACTTACAACGAAACTGGCGACGGGATTCCGTTTTTCCAAGGTCGCAGAGATTTTGGCTTTCGCTTTCCGTCAGTGAGAGTGTTTTGTACTGGCCCAACACGGTTTGCCGAGAAGAACGACACGCTAGTCAGCGTCCGTGCTCCTGTGGGAGACCTGAATTTAGCCTCACAACGATGCTGTGTTGGTCGAGGAGTTGCTGCTGTTCGTCACAAATCAGGAAGCAGATCGTACACTTACTATGCAATGGGGGGGTTAGAAACGGATTTCGCACGTTTTGAAGCTGAAGGAACTGTGTTCGGATCAATTAACAAACGCAATTTCCAAGCACTCCCAATGATTGCCCCCACTGAAACTGTTGTTTCGGCCTTCGATCGCCTAGTAGGACCGATGGACGATCGAATAGAAGTCAATTCGTCGCAAGGCGAAACGCTTGCAGCAACTCGCGATGCTCTACTGCCGAAACTCTTGTCCGGCGAACTGCGCGTGAAAGATGCGGAAAAGTTAGCCGAGTCACATTTGTAGCTGAACTACCAGACGAATGTTAAAGGGACCATGAAATGTCTTATGGGAGTCAATGGCATCTGCTGCGCTACTTGGGGTATCACCGCCAAAAACTGAATCGATTGGTTGGTAACGCGATTGGTGGCGAAGTCGTCGAGTGGTTGGATATGCGGTTCAACAATTCGTCGGACTCGATCGATCGTGAATGGCGAGGACTCGACTTCTTAAATGAGCTTCATCCGGTGCAGAAGGAATGGCGGGAGTTCTGGCCACACTCCGGCAACCTTCACAACTGGGATGCCGTTGGTCGCACTCGAATTGATGGAATCGAGCAGTGGGTGCTTGTCGAAGCCAAAGCCCATCTCGACGAAATGCGTTCATCATGTGCCGCAATCGAACAAGACGGCGGCCAACGTGACCAGATACGTGCTGCCTTTGCAGAGACGAAAACGAGCATGAAGATTTCACCGGCACAAGATTGGCTCCAACCGTACTATCAATACGCCAACCGCCTATCGACGCTGTATTTCTTGACGAAACACAACATTCCCGCGCGTCTGCTATTCGTGTACTTCTGCGGTGACAAGAACCCACACGGCAACTGTCCGACCGATAAAGCCGGTTGGCAGGAGCGTTTGACGGAAGCTAGTACTCATCTCGGCTTAAATGGTCGCTCGCCATATGAACGAAAGATCCACAAACTATTTCTTCCCGTTTGCCCAGCAGTCTAAATTAAACACTTGAGGATGCAACATGGAATTGGGTCGACTGGAGAAGGTAGAACTGCGGGACGTGTGGACGACCGAGGCCGGGGATTTCACGCCGTGGCTGGCGGGAGAAGAGAACGTGCGGCTGTTGGGTGACACCATCGGCCTGGATTTGGAAGTCGAGGCCCAGGAGAAGGACGTCGGGCCGTTCCGGGCGGACATTCTCTGCAAGGATACGGCGTCCGGGGATTGGGTGCTGATCGAAAACCAACTCGAACGCACCGACCACACGCACCTCGGCCAACTGATGACCTACGCCGCCGGTCTCAATACGGTGACGATCGTGTGGGTCGCGTCCCGCTTCACCGAAGAACATCGAGCCGCCCTGGATTGGCTCAACGACATCACCAACGACGACTTCCGCTTCTTCGGTTTGGAAGTCGAACTCTGGCGAATCGGCAACTCCGCCATCGCCCCGAAGTTCAACATGGTCTCCAAACCCAACGACTGGGTCAAAAGCATTTCGGGTGCCGCGAAACGTATTGACCGTGAGACACTGACGGAAACGAAACGCCTGCAGCTCGAATATTGGACGGCGTTTCATGAGGTGCTGGCGAAGCGGGGTTCGCACGTTAAAGGTACGAAGCCGTTGCCCCAATACTGGAATGATTTTGCAATCGGGCGTGCGGGTTTCCAACTTTCGACCAGAGCAAACGTTCGCGACGGATTCACGGAAATCGTCGTGTATTGCAGCGGTCCCTATGCTTATACGCGATTCTTACAACTAAAAAACCAGCGTGAAGAAATCGAAAGAGAAATCGGAGAGAGCCTGGATTGGCAGGACAATCCAAACAAGAAAGACCGCATCATCAGTCTGAAGAACAACGAACAAGACCCGAACGAACGTTCGAATTGGTCCGAGCAACATGAATGGCTGGCCAACATGCTCGAGCGATTCCATCGGGCATTCTCCCCTCGCGTCAAGTTACTTGATGACACTCTTGCTGAGACAGGCGAGACGATGCCATGACGATCACCGAGAACACCGTGGAATTGGCGACGCTCTCGTGGTTCGAGGAACTCGGCTATGAGACGCTCAACGCGATGACCATCGGCCCGGATGCCGATCAATCCGAACGGAACTCATACGGGGACGTTGTGCTCGTTGGCCGACTGCAGGCGGCGATCGATCGTTTGAACCCCGACATCCCCCCATCGGCACGTGAAGAAGCCCTGCGGACTGTGACGCGGTTGGATTCGCCCGCATTGCTAGTCAACAATCAAACGTTTCACCGAATGTTGCGGGATGGTGTTGAAGTCGAATACACCCGCAACGATGGCACAATTGTTGGCGACCGTGTGTGGTTGATTGGTGATGAACCCGCATCGAACGATTGGCTAGCGGTCAACCAATTCACGATTGTGGAAGGTCATCACAACCGTCGCCCGGATATCATTGTTCTTCTCAATGGGCTGCCGGTGTGTGTCATCGAGTTGAAAGCCGCACTCAATGAAGACGCCACGATTTGGTCGGCTTGGAATCAGCTTCAGACGTATAAGCAGCAAATCCCTTCACTGTTCGCTTACAACGAACTCTTGGTGATCTCCGATGGTCTCAACGCCCGCATCGGCTCACTGACCGCCCCGAAGGAATGGTTCAAACCATGGCGAACGATCGATGGCACCGATCCGCCCGCAGGCATGCTCGACTTGGAGATGCTAGTCCGTGGTGTCTTCGAGAAGGATCGTCTGCTCAAAATTTTGAAGAATTACATTGTCTTCGAGCAAGACACCGAGACCGGAAACACTTACAAGATTCTCGCGCAGTACCACCAATTCCACGCCGTAGAGAAAGCCGTCGAAGCCACGTTGACCGCCGCCGACACCGAAGGTGATCGACGTTGTGGTGTCGTGTGGCACACACAAGGGTCCGGCAAGAGCTTATCAATGACGTTCTACGCCGGACGCATTGTCACGCATCCCGAGATGCAGAACCCGACGTTGGTGCTGCTCACTGACCGTAATGATTTGGACGACCAGTTATTCGGCCAGTTCGCCCGTTGCCATGAATTGTTGCGTCAACAACCGGTTCAATCGGAAGATCGGGAGTCCCTGCAAAAGCTGTTGTCGGTTGCCTCGGGTGGAGTGGTGTTTACGACCATCCAAAAGTTCTTCCCCGAACAGTCGAAGACCGAATACCCGAAGCTATCCGATCGGCGAAACATCGTCGTCATCGCCGACGAAGCCCATCGCAGCCAATACGATATGATCGACGGCTTCGCCCGTCACATGCGAGACGCGTTGCCGAATGCATCGTACATCGGCTTCACTGGAACGCCGATCGAACTCACCGACAAGAACACCCGCGGAGTCTTCGGCGAATACATCGATATCTATGACATCCAACAAGCCGTCGCCGACGAAGCGACCGTCCCGATCTACTATGAAAGCCGTGTGGCCAAGCTGGAATTCAATGCGTCTATTGTTCCGCAGTTGGATTCGGAATTCGACGAACTGACCGAGAACGAAGAAGAGGACCGACGCGAAAAACTTAAAACGAAGTGGGCCGCGCTCGAAGCGTTGGTCGGCAGCGAAAAGCGGATTCAACTCATCGCAACAGATTTGATCAAGCACTGGGAGAAGCGGCTGGAAGCCATGGACGGGAAGGCAATGATCGTCTGCATGAGTCGCCGCATTGCCGTCGACTTGTATAACGCGATCGTCGCACAACGCCCGGATTGGCATTCCGAGAATGACGACGAAGGCGTGCTCAAGGTCGTGATGACCGGCTCAGCATCCGACCCACCCGAATGGCAAACGCATATCCGCAGCAAACAACGGCGAAAGGAGATGGCGAAGAAGTTTAAGGATGCTTCCAGTGACTTCAAAATCGTCATTGTGCGGGACATGTGGTTGACGGGTTTCGATGCTCCGTGCATGCATACGATGTACGTCGACAAGCCAATGCAAGGTCATGGATTGATGCAGGCGATCGCGCGGGTCAACCGTGTCTTCCGGGACAAGCCAGGCGGGTTGGTGGTTGACTATCTCGGCATCGCCGACCAATTGCAGAAGGCGATGAAGACATACACGGACAGCGGCGGCAAAGGGAAAACCGCCTTCGACACGGCTCAAGCCGTCGCCGTCATGTTAGAGAAATACGAAGTTTGCTGCGCAATGCTGCATGGTTTCGACTGGTCTGGTTGGCACTCTGGCAGCCCTCAAGAACGTCTGTCGTTGCTGGTGCCGTCCCGTGAGCACATTCTCGCCAGCGATCCCGAAGATGGTAAACGACGGTTCTGTCGCCACGTCTACGACCTCTCGCGTGCGTTTGCACTGTGCCCGACACACGAGGAGGCCGTCGCGATTCGCGATGACATCGCGTTCTTCCAAGCGCTTCGATCGGCATTTCTAAAAACCGCCAACAGCCATCGAGACCCCGCCGAGATCGAATTCGCAATCCGGCAATTGGTTTCTGAAGCCGTGTCGGTTGGTGATGAAGTTATCGATGTGTTCTCGGCTGCAGGGCTCAAACGTCCGGACATCTCAATCCTAAGTGACGAATTCCTCGCCGATGTGCAACACCTTCCATACAAGAACGTCGCCGTCGAACTACTAGAGAAACTGCTCAAGAGCGAAATCAAAACGCAACGACGACACAACGTCGTGCAAGCCCGATCATTTGCCGAGATGCTCGAAAAGTCAATCAATGCGTACCACAAAAGAGCAATCACGACACAGGAAGTGATTAACGAATTAATCGGCATCGCGAAGGAAGTCCGTGACGCACAAGCCCGTGGCGAAGCCCTTGGTCTATCAACAGATGAAGTCGCTTTCTACGACGCATTGGCGGACAACGGATCGGCCAAGGAAGTCATGGGCGATGAGAAACTCGCCTTCATAGCTCGTGAACTCGTCGGAAAGATCAGAAAAAACGTGACCATCGACTGGGCCGTTCGTCAGACTGCGCGAGCCAAAATGCGAGTACTTGTGAAACGAATTCTGAAGCACTTCGGCTATCCGCCAGATTTGGAAAAGAAGGCGATTCAGACCGTTTTGGAGCAGGCAGAGCTTCTTTGCAGCGATCGCATTGCCTTATAGTTTGCGATCGGTAACACTGTTTCGATTTCTAACGAGCACAAATTGAGCCCGCAAAAGTATTTCCTTTTCAGCAAAAAAACGCCCGATGGCCGAATATTGCCTTCGGCCATCGGGCGTTTGGTACCAGGATTAAACTGTGAACTCTAAATGGATGTAGCGTTAGAACGGAATGTTGATGACTGGGCCGTTTGAGGTGGTTCCGCCGTTGCCTCCGCCACTCAGCGTCCCGTTCCAAACTCCTTTTACCGGTCCTGCTTGACCGTTATTGAGGAATCCCCATTTGCCTTTGAACTTACACTTTCGTCCCTGCTCGTATAGCTCCCAGCTGAACCAACCTGTGGTTCCGTCAAAATCCCAAACGCCTTTTATATAGACAGCTTTGACGTCAGTAGCGCCTGCGTTAGGGCTGTCAGGGCCAGGGAGAGGCCCGTTTCCGGAACGCTCAGGGGTTTGTTGGCGTTCACCAATCTCTGTGCGCACTTGCGACAACGTGCCGTTGCCATATTCGGTTTCATACTTTCCGGAACCAAAATTCTCATCCTTTTTCTTTTTTAGAATGATTTTGGCATCGACATCGCGGCCGCCTGCAGATTCATAGACAGAGTTCCAGGCCGTGTTGAGGGTTGCATCTGGATTTCCTTGCTGAGCATTCGCGAGCGCGCCGCCCGTGATCGTCACGGCAAACAGTGTGATCAGTGTTTTCATCATTGAAGAAGCCTTCCTGAAAAATGAGTCGATCGTCGTTCCTTATAGAGATCTATTTGAATCGACCAAGAGGCCGTCACTTTACTCTTCGTTATACCGGTACAAGGTCGCCGAATCGCCTATGCAGTGTCGAGGTGAAAGCGTAAGGCAAAATTCCGCGCCCTTTCACGATTGGCGACTGAAGCCAGCCAAAACCAAGGACTCGATCACAACATTATGGTCGTTTGAAAATCGTGATGAATATTTACCAAGATAAATGACTCATTGAAGGAAACCTCTTTCTGGATTTCCCACTCTGGTCGTCTTTCTTTACGGTAGCTTGTGCCAGTTATGGTCCCCCAGACCTTTTTACCGAAGGTTTCAACCGTATGGTAAACTTGAGCTGCATCCTCAAGGACTTCATTTGCTCCGTCGATTATTTCTGCAGTCCAACCACTGGCCGTGATTGAAATGTTCGCCTGGAACGCCAGCTCACCTGTCAAGGTGTTTTGGACTTCGAGCCTCGCCTTGACGCCGTTCGCTTCAAACACGTACAGCTTCCCGCCCTCATTCGCAAGCGACCACGTTTGCTGGAGACCTATGCGGCCAACAACTCCTAACTCTAGATCCTTTATCTCGACTATGTTTTTTATACTAAGAGCCTCCTGAATCTCTGCATTCGATTTCCAACCGGTTCCAACTTCTAGCCAGCCGGCTAGATCGAGTGTGAATTCTCTAAGGTAAATACCTTTCTGAATGTCAGTTCTTGCAGCGCTTAGAAATTTGTTGACCCCTCTCGTATCTAGGCCAGCAGAGATTCCTAGGTCAATTGTGCTTTTGAAGTCCACCCACCACTGGATTGGAACAGCCCCAACGAAATAAGTCCCCCCGGCGACAGGGGTCTCAAAGGTCAAGTTTTCCTTGCCTACAAACTCGCTTAACGTGAGGTCGATCTCGACTAAATCTTGAACTTCACCGAATGCGATTTTGAGTAACGCATGCTTGTTGCTGATGATTGGAAAGTCGACACCTAGTTCCCGAAGGGACAGTAGTGAACTACCTTGTGCGAGTTGGGAGAATGGATTATTGGCTAAGCCCTCAAACTGGTCTGCTGTGATCCTGTAGGTGCCGACTCCGACGTAGTTACTTTGCTCTTGCAAGGATCCGAAAAAGCGGTTTATCGTTGTAAGTTCGTTGTGTAACCTCACAATCTCCTTCGCAGCTGGGATCTTCTCAAAAACGTCGCGCCATCGGAGGTGAAGGCCGAACTCATCGATGTCGATGATCTTCTCGTCAAGAAACGCTGTCAGGGGATTGAGGCGTGGCTTGATATAGTTGTGAAGTTTCTCTGCCAGACGTTGTAAGGCATCTCCTAACTTCACTGATAATGCAACTTGATCGCCAATAAAGTCGCGTTGACTGTTCCGGTAGGCGAAATCGCCGCTGAGTAGTGCTGCTAGGTCTAACTGTAGGTGAACAGTGTCTTCGCCAGCTTGTCCAAATAGGTAGTCTTCACCTGCGTTTCCTCGTAATGTGTCATCGTGGTTTCCTCCATAGAGTCTGTCGTTCCCGCTAGAACCAGAGAGGTAATCCTCACCATCCTCTCCATAGAGAGTGTCGTTACCCGTGTCGCCGTAAATCTTGTCGTCACCCTGGCCTCCATATACAATGTCATCTCCCGAGCCACCACCGATTATGTCCGCTTCTGGCCCTCCGTGCAGAACGTCATTGTCGTCTCCGCCGTCGAGATATTTTTTTCCTGATGACCCTCCGTAGAGATAATCATTTCCACCTTCACCAAAGAGCTGGTCGTATCCATCGTTGCCGTGGAGCTCGTCGTTGCCAGGACCTCCGTAGAGTTTATCGTTCTTGGGGCCTCCTTCCATGATGTCCTTACCGATGCCTCCGTAGAGCACATCATAGCCACCGCCACCAACTATGTAGTCGTGTCCGTCCTCCCCATGGAGCTCATCGTCACCCAGATCGCCATATAGCTCGTCGTTCCCACCACTTCCCCAAAGGACGTCATTCCCATCCATCCCACTTAGGAAGTCTGCGTCAGCCCCGCCCCGCAGGACATCATCGTGGTTTCCTCCGAAGAGTTTGTCGTTCCCATCGGAACCAGAGAGGTAATCCTCGCCGTCCTCTCCATACAGAGTATCGTTGCCAAAATCGCCATAGATTGTGTCGTCGCCCGCCCCTCCGTAAACTATGTCGTCGCCTGTTCCTCCTCCAATCCAGTCATCGCCATTGCCTCCACGCAGAAGGTCGTTCCCGTTACCACCGACGAGATGATCATCCCCCGACGAACCACCGGAAAGATAATCATCACCGTCTTCACCATAGAGGTGATCGCTTCCATCGTCACCATAGAGCTTGTCATTGCCTGGGCCTCCGTAGAGCTTGTCGGTCTTGTCGCCGCCACCCATCCGGTCATCACCCTCGTCCCCGTAGAGAACATCGTAGCCACCACCACCGACCAGGGCGTCGTCTCCGGCCTCGCCGTGAAGTTCATCGTTGTCATGGTCACCATATAGCGTGTCGTTTCCTTCACCCCCCCACAAAATGTCGTTTCCGTATGTGCCTCTTAAGAGGTCTTCGCCAGCCCCACCTCTAAGTAAGTCATTGCCATTTCCTCCAAACAACTTGTCATTTCCGTCGGAACCAGAGAGATAATCATCTCCATCTTCGCCATACAGGCGATCGTGTCCGTCGTCACCGTAGAGCTTGTCGTTGCCGGATCCGCCGTGAAGAACATCGGTTTTGTCTCCACCTCCCATCCTGTCATCGCCCGCGTCACCATACAGCACGTCGTAGCCGCCACCACCGACTATATAGTCGCCATCGTCTCCACCATGTAATTCATCGTTATCGAGGTCACCAAAAAGTTTGTCGACCCCTTTTCCACCCCAGAGTGTGTCGTTCCCATCCATTCCGCTCAAATTGTCTCTTCCAGAGCCACCATAGATGACGTCATCTCCATTTCCGCCCTTGACGATCGAATTCAAACTGACACGGCCGAGGTCAATCGTGTCGTTGCCCGAATGGCCATTGACTTGTATATGACTGATCCCGGCTACTGGGAAACTCCAATTTTGGGTACCTATCGAGTTGCTCGCTTGAACGAGGATAACAGAGCTTCCCTGGTCAAGCGAAATCGTATCGTGCGTCCCCGTGCCGTCGATTGCCAGAACTCCTTCAACCATCTGAGCTGAAATTCCAGTCAACATCTGACGAGTCTCAAGAGGTTCAACCAAGCATACGAGACCTCCTAGTCGATCACTGACGCGATGGCGTCGCCTCTTAGACGCTGGTCTGCTTAACAAACTCTTGTGCTGAGGGAGGCGTGATAACACCTGGCCGATTGCTTCAACATAACGAGGAGTTTTCATGCGAATGTATTCCTGTTTTCTAGGTCGCTCTCTGGAAGGCACAGCATTGCTAAAAGAGGACGACGACCTTTGACGTCGACCCACCCCTCGATCGTCGATACTGCTACAATTGGACGTGAAAACTCGGCTGTTGCACGCCGAATTTCTAGCTTGTTCACCGCACTGCTTAACCTCGCGTTCGGTTGTTCCCGGCTTAGTGTGGTAGCGGGTTTACCTTCGGGGCCCTGTGTGCAGTAACAATCGAGTGGCTCGGTTACTAAATCGTAAAGCAGAGCTCCATCCGGCAACAAATTTGGAGAAATCTCAAGAGTGCTGAGAACTCTCCTTTGGCGACTCATTGATTGTGGATGCCGAGTTTGGCGTGGAGATCATTGACTTTGAGAGCGTTGGCTCGGAGTGGCGAACCCGCCGCCGGATGTCGAAGCCGTCGGTGAATCCTAGGAAACGATTGCCGAACTGGCCAAGCGGGCGCAACTAGAAGGAGATCGACTTGATGGACTTCGATGAAGCGCGGTTTGCACTGGAGCCGAGCGTGCCTTACGCTTGGCAAACTGAGCAACGCACTGTGAGTTGCCCAATCGCCGTGGCAGAGGTGTCTCGGCATTGGGTTTTGTCGACACTTTAAGCCAGAAAGTTCCTTACACCACCGAATCGACTGTGCAATATGAGGTTGTCACCAAAGTGTTCGATGACTTCTGCCGACACATCGACAAAGAGACATGAGGTGCTCCAGAAAATGCGTCGCCTCATACCATTGCCGAATCCCATGCAAAGATTCCTGAACGGCAAGTGGCTTTTATGCATTTACAACGGTATTCATGGCGATCATGGTGTGTACGAAGGCAATGCAGACAATCGATCTGCATAGTCGAACGTTTACTTTTCTATCGCACACGTCCCTAGCTGCCGCCATGCTCTGAGCGGCACCGGCGGATGTGCGGCTCAATTCCCAATATCCGAAATGGGCTTTGGGCCGGTTCTTGGTCATAGCCTGCATCGGCATACAAGTTCTGCGGAGAAGAATTAGGACTGTTCAGATCGATGCTCTATTCTTGTTTTCCGGGGCATAATACCTTCAGCACAATTCGCTGATGTGCGTTGGTGTTCACCTACGAGTGTAAAATGACCAGCGTAACTCCATTTTTGTCAACCAGTACCTAGTATTTCGTGCCTTCTCCGCGGCGTTCGACGGGGCCGGGTCCAGTCGATCTACTACGGCCCAAACGCGGCCCTGGCTGGAGTCGATGATGGCCGTGTCCAGGTCGAGCTTCCCTAATTCGTGCAACTGATCTAAAAACCGCTTTTAAAGGTCTGGCTACATGTCGAGATTTTGCCAATGCTCAAGCCGCTTGTAAACCGTTTCTCCGCAACTCTCCAAGGCCAGAGGCACCTCGTCCCAGTGGATGCCGGTTGGTCAGGACATACCAGATCACTTGCCTCACAACCTCGTTCTCGGTTGTCGGTCGCCTGTACCGGGGTCACACTGGTTGCACCGCGGGCAGCAGGTCTTGAATGTCGTCATTATGATACGTTGACATTCTCGAGTGAGCCACGGTGTCTCGTCAAATTGAAAGTCGATTAACGGTGGCGTAACTTTTCTACCAATCAAGTTTTTTCTTCTTACTCTTGCCAGTCACCCTGATGATGACGCCGACGGTCCTGCTTAAATCGTTTATTTGTGCGATACAGCGGTGTGATCCGAGCAAGCAAGTTGGAAGGGACTGGCTTCGGGAATACGATTTCAATGGTTTCGTCATACTGGTCCCATGTCGTTAGCCCCGCTGACTGTACTGCGTGTAGCAACTTACCAAGACCAATTGCCGTCTGGACGGTCACTTCAAGATCCGCAATGAAGTGTTGTCGGTGAGCGTCACGCACAAATTGAAGATCTTCATCTCCGATATAGAATGCGTTCGTTTCAACATTCTGCAGCCAGTCAGTGCCAACAGTGGGTTTCAATTCGAGGTGCAGTGCTGCGGGCCAGTGATCCGCGATAGTTGTGAAAGCGATTGCTGCAAGATTTCGGTGACGATGTCGAACTTGTGATAGCCAGTGCCAAAGCGTTACTGATGATCGTAGGTCGGATTCAACAATAGTGTCGTCATCGAGAAGGGAGATTCGCTGCATCAGCATCAAGGGAACGGCGTAAACACCTTTGCCTCGCCGCCCGCTTCCGAGCTTAATGCCGCTTCGTTTCACCCGGGAGATCTTTGGCTGGGGAATTAGATGCACGAACTTCATTCTGCGATCGACCCCTTTTGGCGGTTAACAACCGCGATCATTGGATTGCTAGTATACATGCTCATTTGTGAACCAGGTGATTGACTGCTCTTCATGCACCCATTGTTCTCCTTCACTTTCGTTACGGATTGACTTTTTCGATCTTAGTTCAGCTTGTTAGCTTCGCTTGATGAACAGTCATTAATCTGTAAGAGAACAGTGTGCCATCCTACTTCGGCTCTGGGCTCGACACGGCTGCGCTGTCAGTCTCTAACGGCCTGATCCGACGGTACGTGACGATAATGACTCCTTCACGAGGCTTCAAATCCTTTGGAAATTCCTTTCCGCTCCGCT
This sequence comes from Thalassoroseus sp., assembly GCF_984380535.1. Taxonomy (NCBI): domain Bacteria; kingdom Pseudomonadati; phylum Planctomycetota; class Planctomycetia; order Planctomycetales; family Planctomycetaceae; genus Thalassoroseus; species Thalassoroseus sp. The sequence continues at coordinate 73,865 of NZ_CFHRBF010000017.1, read as the reverse complement.
TTTCATCGATGTACTGTGCCACCTTCAGCGTGTCCTTGTCGATCCTATATCGCGTGAAGCCCGCCCATTTGGACGACTTCTCATCCCAAAACTCAATCCACTTATCGCCGTCGTGGCGGACGCGGAACCACGACGCACTGAACGGCATGCCTCCCCTGGCAATCGATTGAACCCCGTTTATGCGGACGATCCGGTAATCGTCCGCAACGACCCGCTCATCCAACCGCCCATTTTCATTCCATTCAACCAATTGCCATGTGCCGTCGATCTCAGTTTGTGCATATGGCGAATCAGCATTTTCTTCAGAGATACTGCACGGATCGCTTCCGACCAAATGCGCAATATGAGCCTTCGTCTCGTTTGGAGTGTCACCGGCCACTCCAATGGCGGTCGTACTGCAGATCACCAGACTGGCTGCAGAAATCAATTCTATCCGCATACAGTTCACCCATCTTTTTTTAACGCTCTTCACTCGAGACTTCCGAGAGGACTAGCACCGCCCAAATGGTAGCCGTAAATAGCGGTTTCCCTTTACGTCTCAGCGCGTAAGTGCGTAACGATTTTCGTTAGCAATGGCAGTTCCGCATCATTTGTGAGCGACCACGCGGAATTTTCGATGGCAATCGAATTTGGCATCTACGCATATCCGTTCATCGAAATGCTCGACTACTGCGATGATCCTGAGCTCTTATCTTCCAAGATGCTCTCAATTAACGGTCTAGTAGGGATCATTGCTGTGACGTGCTTACCATCCACGTATAATTGGCTCGCCCAACTGATTCCGACTTTCTCGACGACCGAAATATTCGATCTCAATTGCTCGTCAACCGAATCTGATAACGACTTGTTGCGCAGTTTGTCGGAATCGAGTCCAAAATGGGCCGCTGCAGCGATTGCAGCGTCTTCGTCGAAATTCTCTTGATGGGCGAGAATCCATTCGTGCATCTCCCAGAACGCGTCTTGGCCTCCGAGTTCGGATGCAGCCATGACAAGCCGAGCCATCTCAGTCGATGGACCATAGAAGTCTGCTTTCCAGCCGGAGAACTTCGGGTTCAACTCTTTGCTGAGTGGATAGACCACGACTCGATACGCGCAGTCCGTTCTTTCCTCAACGAGGGTGCGAGCTAATTGGTTCATACCGATCGAATATGGGTTCGCATAGTCAATGATCAGCACAAGTTCGCGATCAGCTTCGGCTGGGCCGATTCTTCCTCCTGTTAAATTCGGGGGGAAAGCAATTGTTTCTTGATCCCGCCATCGTTCGACAAGTCGCGCGATACGTCCTTGCGGTCGGTCGCCGTGGGGCGATCGTGGAGGAAGATCCTTTTTCAACAATTCTTCGATGGCAACAGTGACATTGCCTTCGACGTCCGCCGATTTCAGTTCGACACCATTAATGAATACCAGCGGTGTCCCATCGATGCCCAGTTCGACGGCTCGCTCAATGTCGGATCGAATAGTCTTTGCAACGCGTTTGCCCATCATGGTGTCGAAAAAAGTCTTGTGATCATCAAACCCTAGGCGGGGCAAGACGTCTCGAAGCTGTTCCTTGTCGAATAGTCCCTTTCGCTCGATGAGCCAATCGTGCATCCGCCAAAAACCTTCGTTCCCGCCGAGAATTCCAGCAGCTTCGGCGGCATACGCGGCTCGACAGGCGTTGTCATGGAATCGGGGATGCTTGATAATTCGATTGCAGTCCTTACACAGCGGAAAATGAAGAAACGAGACCGAAAGGCTTTCATCGCGAAATGCATCCAGCTCAGATTCTGCATTGCGACAATCTTTGCACTGGTAGTCCCCCCACATGACGATCCGAAGCCGGGCAATCTCCGGTCCCTTTCGCCAGCGGGCCTTCAATACACCTTCTTCATTGGCAGCTGGTTTCTTGGCTGCCTTGACGACATCAGAAATCGTGTCAGAGGTCTCAGCGCTGGACTTCTCAGCCACGACTTTTTCGACATTTTGCTGTGCAAGCCCTAAGCTCGCAATTACGAACAAAAAGACGCCGGCCGGTACCGCGAGCAATTTGGTCTGGAACTGCGACTGAGACGACGAGAAAAAGACAATGATGGCGAACAGAAGATTGCCAAGATGTGCTAGCAGGCAATACAAGCAAAAGTGTTGCTCGGCGATCATTACAATCGTCAGCCCGAGCGAAACCGCGACTCCTGCCCCTACGACGGACCGAAAGCCCCAAGTTACTCCACCGCTCGACAGCCACCACCCGACCGAGATCGCACAGAAGTATGCAAGGCCAACATAAGACAGAGGCCAGCCTGCAAGGGTGCCCCATGGCCCGTTTGACAAACTCGCACATGCACTTGAGGGACCACATCCATGGAGGGTCAACCCATACAATTGCTGTAAGACGAGAAGTGAAGCGGAAACTAAGCTTAGCGATAACGATAACAGCCCCAAGCATCGCCAAACGGCACTGATTCGACTTGCGGAAGCCCCAACGATTATATCGTCCGTCATAGATTCTTACTTATCTTACTTATCGAGATCGGGAGTAAGCCTTGACCGAACCGCCGGTCGGCGGGCAAACAAAAGGAATCTCTAGGCTCGGGCCCGCGCAACGCCCAACGTTGCTCAACGGGATAGAGCAACCGATACGCCTGAGTGTCCGCATTCATCTGCGATAAACCATCCGACATTTAACAACTTCGCAGATGAATGCGGAACTCAAAGCTAGTCGACACGAGTGTTTCAGACGATTCCGTATTGGGTCCGATCGGCACAACCTGGCTCACAGCAGGCCAATTCCCAGCCCGCCCCCGTGGGCAGCAGCTCGCCCACACAGCTCGGCATGTCGCAGGCCAATTCCCAGCCCGCCCCCGTGGGCCGCAGCCGGCCCACACAGCCCGGATCGT
>NZ_CFHRBF010000017.1:0-70892 GCF_984380535.1 Thalassoroseus sp. | reverse complement strand
GCCAATTCCCAGCCCGCCCCCGTGGGCCGCAGCCGGCCCACACAGCCCGGATCGTCGCAGGCCAATTCCCAGCCCGCCCCCGTGGGCCGCAGCCGGTCCGCACAGCTCGGATTGTCGCAGGCCAATTCCCAACCCGCCCCCGTCGCGTTGTCGTTTGGCTGGCCTGCCAAGCAGCAGGTTAAAGCCAAAGTGAGACACATACTCAATTGTCGCATAGTCCATCCCTTCAGTGAAAAGAGCAATTCGGTACGGTCTGGATACCAAATCGTAAACCGTGGCCGAATCGGGCGACAAATCTCAGAAAATGACATTTTTTCTTGAATTGCTCTTCATCTCCGGCTAGTTTCTGACGTGTGAATTAGCGAGCGGCGGGAGCTTCGTGTTACTTCTCGCCGAGTTCCAAAAGGGCCGCCAACTTCAACTTCACAACTCACCGCCTAGCAGCTTTTTGGGAAGTCGCTTTGTCGTGATGTGGGCTTGGTAATGGTATTGAAGCGGGGGCCGCCGTTGGCTTGCGATTTCGGTGGGTTTGAAGGCGGCCGAGTTCTTGAGCATTCACGAAGGCTGGGGCGTTCATTCAAAGGCCGCTTGGCCGATCCCAAAGCCCAAATTACGCCACCCGAGCGACCGCAAAACCTCGCGAATTTCCGCATACGAATAGTCGCCTCACCACCAATGCCCCTGATGGATCGATGCCGTTGAAACGACCGATAATGAAAACGCGAAAGCCTGTACCCAGCGGGATCAACTCACGACCGATACCCTTCGCATGGCAGGGCTTGCAATGGTCACCGGCGAACTCGGCAAAATGCTCGACATCAAGCAGCCGAACGGGCTTTCTGGCAATTTTCGTGCTGGGGGCGACAAGCCAATTTCTTTCCACTCGCTTATACGGAAGCGGTTAGAGTCACTCAGCGGATTTTCGGAGCAGAGGCGGCGGGTAAAAAATGCGGGCAAAATCGTTGAGTGAGTTCGCCGCCCACCGCCGGTGCGTACCAAGTTGGGTGAATCGCTTCGTGGCTCACCGGTATCCACCACTCTTGTTCGAAGTGCAGAATAAAACTACGAATCCAAAAGGCAGACGTGAATGAGCATCTGCCAATCTGCTGTCAACCCGCAGTAAAGGTATATCGCCCACCATCTCTGATCGGCACCTCTGCGAAATGGGCGCCAGACAAGCCGAGCTTGCGTAGATATTTATAGTGGAATACACCCAAATCCTTCCCGTCGACTGAAACACTGTAATTACCACGACCCTCGTAACGGACCTTGAATCTCTTTTTCGGATGATATGGAGAATAGTGTGTCTTTCGGTCTCCGATCTTCAATTTTTTGCCGTTGCGTACGACGAGTAGGTATGCTTTCCCGTGCGAAAGCGACACCGTGCGACTTTCAGACTGACCGGGACGCACTTGAACCCAGCCAAAAACCGTGTGATCGTTTCCGTAGGCAAAATGCACAACGTCAAGACCTCTATTACGGACCACAATGGTTTCAAACTTTGGAGGCTTTGGCGGCTCCGGCGTTTTCACCCAGTCATTAGGGTTCCAAGTACCGGGATCGAAAGGAGTGTTTTCCCATAGCTGTGCTGATGCCTCCGTTGGCATCAATCCACATGATGCCACAATGCACACGAATAACAATCTTAGTCTTACACTAGTCATCCTAAAGCCACTTTGAGAAAAGGTGAACGGGATTGGCGGCAAACTGCCAGAATCTGGTTTGTCGTGCGGCCCCCTCGAACGATACAGGGTTGTCCAGCGAACGCCTTCCAGCTTTTTCGTTCACCTTCATGACAAAAAGCCGCTATGGGGGGCGATGATCTTGGATGTCGACCGGGCACCCAATAGCAGAAGCTGCTGCAATTGGGTGTGGAACCCAATGTTTACCCACTGGTCTCCCGGTTCCTCGTATTGTCGCAGGCCAATTCCCAGCCCGCCCCCGTCACATTGTCGTTTGACTAGCCTGCCAAGCAGCAGGTTAGAGCCAAAGTGAGGCACATACTCAAGTCCCGCATGTTTGATCCCTTCAGAATAAAAAGCAAAGCGGTACAGTCTGAGTACCAAATCGTAAGCTGCAGCCGCATCGGGCGTAGAATTTCGAAAATCTCAAAAGTTTTCCAAGAATATTCCTCGTGCTGGGCTTTCGATTGACGTAAGGAGTACCGAACGCCAGGGGATTCAGCGTCATACTCGTGAGGGATCGGGATTATGGACTAGATTCTCTAGCCCCTTTGATTTATTGTCAAAACACGTGGGTTCCAGTGGCTCCATATTTCTCCACAGTTCGAAAGCGACCCTTAGCTCAATGAACTCTTTGAATGCCCCACTGTTCTTGAACACTCCATTTCCATCGCGTAAGAGTCAAAACTCTTCAAAACTGGCTACGGGGTTCACTCTAATTGAATTGCTCGTCGTAATTGCGATCATTGCCATTCTGATCGCTCTTCTATTGCCCGCTGTTCAGAACGCGAGAGAGGCGGCGCGCCGCATTCAGTGCCGCAACAATTTAAAACAATTCGGACTTGCACTACATAATTACCACGACTTACATCAGTGTTTCCCTCCGGCAGTCGTCACGGTCAACGATGCCACAAGAGTGTACGCCACCGGGCACTCAATGCTGTTGCCTTATTTCGAGCGCCTGAACCTGTCAAATCAGTACGACATGTCGCAAGACATTTTTTCGCAATCGCCGGATGTTCTTAGAAGTGTGATCTCAACATTTGTGTGCCCATCGAATTCGAAAGAGAATCCGGTGACATTCCCAATTCTGCAAGCCATCGGCGCACCTGGCACTTATGGAGCAACGGATTATGTGTTTTCCAAAGGGGCCACAGACGCCTTCTGTCTACCAGCAGAGAAGCTCCCCCAGGATGAGCGCGGTGTCTTCTATGCGAACTTTGGTGCTCGCATCGAGCACATTCGCGATGGAAGTAGCAATACGCTTTGTGTCGGTGAGGGAGCTGGGGGTAGTCAATGGCCACTCTGTCGCGGTGTTGATTGCTCATCCGCATTCGCGGGAGCACTGGGAAAACAAGAGGCAAGCGCTGGCTGGGCATTGGGCGCACTCGGTTCCCAGGGGATGTCAAGTGCGGGATTTTTAACAGCTGGTCTGTTCGGCTGCACGGTCGAGCCGATGAATAAATGGCCTGTGACGGATAGTTGGATCGACATTTCGTCTCTCAACGATTGCCGATCGACACTCAACGGAGGCATGCACAGCACGGCTAACTTTCGTAGTGATCACGCAGGAGGCGCGAATTTCCTCCTTGCAGATGGTTCAGTTAGTTTTTTTACTGAGTCAATAAAGCTAGACTTGTATCGTCAACTCTCCACCATCAATGGTGGGACTGGTATTTCTCCCCCGTAGCAAAACAGAGCAACCGAAGACTGCAATAGCCAACCGCAACAATAGGAAGAACTATGTCTAGTAATCTTCCCGAAGAATCGACCCGAATCTCAAGTTTAGTCGCAAGAGTTCGCAAGGGGGATGCGGAAGCGGCTTGTGAGCTACTGGAAACGTACGAGAAAGAGATCCGTCTCGAAGTTCGCATGCGGCTCCTGGGCACGTCGCTGAGACAGCACTTAGAGTCGATGGATATTTGCCAATCTGTCTTTGCAAGTTTCTTCATTCGGGTGGGCTTGGGTCAATACACGCTCGATACGTCGGAAGATTTGATTCACCTGCTAACGTATCTAGTGAAAAACAAGGTGATTGATGAGACAAGACGCCAAAACGCTGCTCGTCGAGACTCTCGCCGTACCGTGAGCTTTGACCAAGTCAACGAGCGTTTTCCGATGGCCGCTCCAACCTCAGCCGCAGGCGACTTGGTTGGCAACAAAGACCTTCTGCAAGAGATTCGAAAACGTTTGACGACAGGTGAGCTCGCCATAGTTGACCGTCGGCTTCACGGAGACAGTTGGGAGGAGATTGCTAGCGAGTTGGGAATTTCGCCACGCACAGCAAGTCGGCGAATGCAAAAGGCGATCGATCGTGTCACACAAGAACTTGACGTAGATTCCTAAGTGCCATCGCTGGTCTTCTTGGTTTACTGCAATACGCAAATTCCCACATATATGCGGCCTAATGCCAAGAATGTGAACGACTTTCCTCGCGAAACAACTCCTGCTCGTTTTCTTCACATCCACCTATCTTTATGACAGATTCTTTGAATGTCCCTTTCTCGATTGCTAGATTGTCTGTGTTCCGAGCAGCAACAGTTGTGGACGAAATCTAGAAGTGCGACGTTGGCTGAAGAGTATTTCCGCCAGTATCCTGAGTTGCTCGATGCCCCAGAAGCGGCATTTACCCTAATCTACAACGAGTACTTGCTTCGTGAGGCGAACGGCGAGCGCGTCGATATCCAGGAGTATCTTGACCGCTTTCCAACTTTTTCAGGGCGGTTAAAACGACAGTTGGCCATCCGAGCTTCAATTGATGACTGCGATCAAACAGTCTGGAATACCCAGAATGTTCGACAATTAAAGACGAAATCCTCGGATGAATCTAAGACGAGAGCGGAAGTCAAGGCCCTGCAAAGTACAGAGCGTTTTAATCTCCTCCGTGAGATCGGCTCTGGGGCCATGGGAACCGTCTATGCTGCGTACGATAGTCTATGGCAGAACGAAGTCGCGTTGAAGGTTCTCGATGCAACCGATACTGCGTCGGTCTTTCGGCTGAAGAAGGAATTTCGATCACTTGCAGGGATCACACACCGGAATCTTGTCAAACTCTACGAGTTGTTCTGGGTTGATGACCAGAAAAGATGCTTTTTCACAATGGAGTTAGTCGATGGCATCGACTTCTTATCCTATTGTGCAATCAATCAACTAGCAAATTCATCAGAACGTGATCACGTTGAAAAGCTAGAGCACTTGCTTTCCCAACTTACCGATGTTCTTCGAGTTCTACACCAGAACGGCACCCTTCATTGCGATATCAAGCCTTCGAATGTTCTTGTAACTCGCGAAGGTCGAGTCGTCCTTCTTGACTTTGGCTTAGCTTCTGAACACAGACGCATCGAAGAACTTCGTGCATCCCGCCCACCTGCCTATCTTCGGGGCACTGTGGCATATATGTCTCCTGAGCAATTGCAAGGAGAGCCGTCTACACCGGCTAGTGACTACTACGCAATTGGGGTCATGCTGTACCAGGTCTTATCGGATGGCCAACTACCATTCATAGGCACAGTCGCTCAGATTATTGCCGCGAAACAGGCCGAAGACGCAATCTTACCGTTGAGAGAAATTGGTGATAGTCCAGAAACACGCCATCTTGCCCAGTTGTGTAAACGTTTGCTCGACCGCGACCCGGCACAACGTGCTACCGATCGCGATATTCTCAAAAGTATTCGTGCGGACGGAAGCCAAATAACACAGTCTTTTTCGCTTACAGCCGAAGTCTCACCAGTTTTTGTCGGACGTGAAGCCGAGCTAGCCAGTTTGAAAGGCGCGTTGGCGGAGTGCACGAAATACGAGCGACCTGTTGGCGTTCTCATCGATGGCCAATCGGGCGTCGGCAAAACCGCGTTGGTCCGGCATTTTATCCAAAGCTTGGAGGGCTTAGACAAAACACTCATTCTGTCGGGTAGGTGCCATGAACTCGAGAATATTCCATTTCGAGCAATCGACGGGATTATCGAAGAACTTTGTAGTTGGCTCTTGAAGCTGCCGCCCAGCGAGTTGAGAACGGTCTTGCCGACTGATGTGTCAGCATTGTTACAAATGTTCCCAGCGTTCCTACGTATTCCCGGCATCGCGAGTCGTAAGGTTGCCGCCGACAGATCGCCAAAAAATCTAGAAACATGGTCTCAAGCATGTGACATTCTTAGCGAGATTCTAGGTTGTATAAGTCGTGATATTCAGATTGTGATGTTTATTGACGACGTGCATTGGGGGGATTTAGACAGCGCGAAACTATTTCTCGAGCTTTTCAGTCGGGACGCAGTCTCACAACTGCTGATAATTGGAACTTGCCATAGCAATCTCTTGGATACTGCGCAATTTGTTGCGGCAACGAATAATGGGGCAGAGGTTTCAATATGGTCACGACGATTGCACGTCAATGTACTTACTCCGATTGAAGCTCTCCGCTTCGCAAAGATGCTCCTGCGGGGCAAGACGCCCACGACTGACGAAAATATTGCTAGCCGAATTGAGGCAGCAGACGGCAATCCATTCATGATTAAGGTGTTGGCACAATTAGGGCCGAATATCCAATCGTCTGCGCTAGCCTGCGACCTCGGCGTGGAAGAAATCTTATGGAGATCAATAGTTGAACTTCCCTTGTCAGCACAAGCACTTTTAAGGGTGATTGCAGTTGCAGGGTATCCAATCGATATTACGTCTGCGTGCCGGGCTGCGTGCATCGAGAGTGACTCGCAAGAAGCCGTTCAGGTACTTCGGACACTCCGATTAGTATTCAGTCATGAGTCCAACATGGTGTCTAGCGAGGCAGAGCCGTACCATTACCGGATCCGTGATTGCGTGCTTCGCCACCTCAGTCAAGAAGAAATCCACACGACCCATCGAAGACTCGCTGACGTTCTGCTGGAAGGCGCAATGCCCCAATTTCCTGCCGCGGCCCGACATTTTTACATGGCCGGTGATTTTGACCGAGCGTGTAGCATGGCACGAACAGCTGCTAGTCGAGCATCGGGTGTCTTGGCGTTCGAGGAGGCTGTGGATCTCTACAAGCTAGCAATCGAAACACACCGCGGTTCAACAGAAGACTTATGTTCGTTGCGAAGACAGCTTGCCAAGAGTCTGGCAGATGCAAAACGCGATCTCGAGGCGGCCGACGAGTACTTCGGCCTGCATGTTACTTCGAACTTAGGGAGCAGCGAAAAGCGCCAGTTTAAACGCCTAGCTGCGGACTACTATTTTCTTTCCGGGACGTATGAGAAAGCCTTCACGCTGATCTACGAGCTACTGGAAGAAATGGACATTCATGCTCCACGCTCAAGGCTCGTCGCAATCATCAAAGCGTTGTATCTGGGAGTGCGTGCTGGTCAATTCGAAGTGGATAAGCTCCTCCGCCCGACGAAAGATGTGTCATCAAACGACATGGAAATTCTGAGAGTCTGTTGGACCCTTTGCAGTATGGGGTCATTCTATGAGTATCTGAATGCGTTTCAGATATTCTATATCCACCGTAGGTTCCTATGCAAAGCAATATCGACCGGAGAACCGCGACATCTGATTTTCGCATTCGGCCAAGAGGCGGTTCTTCAAGCAGGTACGAATACAGAACGCGGAAGAATATTTTTGGACTACTCTCGAGAGGTGGAACGTCGGTCCAACGATGAAACATTACGGCATATCCCCGATCTGACTGCTGGTGCACTTGAACTACTCCTTGGAAATTGGCAAGCGGCGAAGCGATTGAACTTAAATGCAGCAAGATCCATTGGGTTGTCGGGTACGAGCCCAACCGATCGTTTTATCAAGGCTTTGTCGCAATTCTATTTCACTTGGGCCCAGTACTGTCTTGGTGAGTACGCAGCAATCTCTGAAACTGTCCCGCAGTTGCTTCGCGATGCACGTAAGCGTCGATCGAGGTTTGACGCTCTGTTCTTTCGGTTGGCCTACAGCAATGTTGCTTTTTTGGTCGACGACGATCCAGAACTTGCATCGAAAGAAATCCATTCTGACGAGGTGCAGCTGGGTTCGGCCACCTATTCCTTGGTTCATTTGTATAAGTCGTTGGCTGTGCTCAACTTGAGATTGTATCGCAAGGAGAGAGCAAACTACGGTCAGGTAAAGACGCTACTCAAAGCTGTAAAGCGTTCGGGCATTCTTCGGGTCAAGTTAATGCAAATGCAGGTTCGATTCCTGCGAGCTCACTGCATTCTTCTAGCATCCGCTGAAGTCAGCCGTTGGAAGAGGCTACGAATCGCGACTCACGATGCCCGCTGGATTGCTAAGCAGGAAATCAAAGGCGCTGGAGCCATGGCTGGGCTTATTCAGGCCCACATCGCTATGTTAAGAGGCGACGTGTCAGTCGCCGCGGAACACTGGCGGAAAGCAGCGGAGAAATTCAGTTCTGCAGAAATGATTGGCTACGCTCACGCAGCAGGCTGGCGGTACGGGATGAGTCTTAAAAATGCGGTGAGTAAAAGATTGGTCGATGAAGCACTTGAGTTTTTTGACGAACAAAAGGTTCGCAACCCATTGCGTTTTGCAGCAATGCTTGCTCCGTCCATAGCCGACGATACTCCTGGCGGGAACTAACAACGAATAGAGTCCTTGGCTCTGGCGTACGGCCGCAACGTTCTAGAATCCGATCCCAGGGGGGGGCGTCGGCTGGTGTGTAAACAAACTGTGCGGCATCGAGGTTCCATTGTCGCTTGCCAGGGTACTCGTCTTTGAACGGCAAGTTGACCAGGGTCCAGGAACGCAGGATCGCACCACCGAGAATCTCGTCAGCCTTGGCTTTGGTATGACCCAGGTGAACGAGAGCCGATCGGAGATTGTCTTTTGAGTGCCGGTTCCAACGACCGTTGAGACTCTTGAGCACCCAGCCCGCTTCATCGCCGCCCGGCGTGAGCAGACAACGAACGAGTTTGTCGACATCGTCCGGATCGACCTCGGGAGCGTCGTCTTCGGTCTCGACGTTCATCACACGTTGCAACCATGCCCCGCGTTTCTTGAGCCAACCGGGTTCTGGTTTCTCCGTTTCACCCGCCTGTTTGACACGGACAACGAGTCGACCGTCTTTGTTCCGTTTCAGATAACACTCGCGACCAAAATACTTCTCGGGGATCATTTCCGGAGAAGCCAGGGCGTTGAGCACTGAGTTGGCTTTCTTGGCGTCATCGAAGTGGTAGCCGGACCCGTCAGAGTCTTCGACCCCACCGAACGCGATCGCCGCCGTGTGCAAGTCCGAGGGCTTGTTGAAATCACACGTTGTCCAATCCTTGCCGTTCTGTTTCCAGGACGGGTGTTCGACGCAACCGGGACCGAACCGGAATACCTTCCACGCACCATCGGGCAACGGGAACATGAAACAATTCGGGGTTCCTGGATCGGAACCGCTGGAGTTCGTTTCAAAGACGCCCGTGAAGTTGAAGCGTTTCTTGAGGAACTCGTCGTCGAAGATTTTCTTAATCGCTCGCGTGTGAGTTTGCAGCAAATGGTATTCGCCAACCCACACTGTGGAGTATCCGGATTCCCGGAGAGCTTCCATGAACGCCTTATGGTTCTCCCCTAAACGAACAAAAGCCCTGCCAGATGACAGGGCTTCGAAAAGCTCAGTTTCGTCGTCGGGGATTCCCGACAGTTTAATCTTCGACCTTCGCCTTGTAACAACGTCGACGTTGGCCTTCCAATAAGATGGTAAGTCATCCTGTTTCAAAACGCGGCTCGCGGGCTTCACCAGCGAGAGTCCGCCGTTCTCTTTATTAGCCTTGCGATGCCAAATCCACATATTGCCACCGCAGGCGTCGACGTTCGCACTAAAGTCGAAGTCGGCTTCCTCGCTCATCATTTGCAGAATGGCTCGGCCTAGTGCGGCGTGCTCGGTGTGATTAACTGTGGGGATGTCATCGAGCATGACATAAAGGTGAAATCCGTTCCCTCCCGTGGATCGCCGCACTTCAACGTAGTCAAGTTCCATCGCCTTTTGTTTAACGGCTTGAAGTTCGACATCGCTAATTCCAACCCCCGCCGCATGGCCAACAAGGGCGTCGAAGTCGAAACCAACCCATCGGCTGACTCGATATTTCCAGTTCCATCCGGTCGACCCGATGGCTTCGGCGTGAAGCTCAAAAGGCCACTTTTGTTCATAATCATTCCACTCCGGTTCAGTATTCGCTTTGTGGGGAATGCGGATATTCCACCACTCGTAGTCACCATTTGTCCACGTGTTTCGTCGACCTTCGACCGGCTCGCCGTCACCGGCAGACACGTTGATTTGGACTTCCATGCCCGGTTTCATCCTCTTTAAGAGGTCCGGGGAGTTGTGTTTGGCCTGTTGCATAAGCAGGAACTTATGCAAGACCTCGGAAACGGTCGCCATCTTTCTCCTTAATAGGTAAGAGTTGAGGTAAAAAAGTTCACCTGCCACATCCTACTAGAGTGCGTTTTAAGATGGGAATTTCAGACTTTTTTCCGAAAACGGAAATTTTTCTGGAAAAATATGGCGATTTTGGCTTGACAAAGTACCAAAGTGACGATCTTGGCCTTCGCGCCATTACTCTCTATTACCGAATCTATTACCTGTTTCGAATTTTCGTGACGTTAAGATATAGTATTCCTATAGCGCAGTATGTGGAGAAGGGCCGAAATCGTCATCGCGTTACTTCTGCGTTACCTCCAGAACCCCGAAAAACACCCCAAACTGCTGGAGAGGCGTTTGTCAAGGGATTTTTTTGGAAAATATGTCCTTTGGTAGCAATGACTTACGTCGACACCCCAGATTTCGTGAAATTCTCACCTTAAAATGCACTCTAGTATAGTGTAGGGAAGTGACACCGAACGAGGATCGAAGGCACCCCAATGACCACCGCACTCTTGCGGTTGTCTGATCTCGATCCACCGATCGCTCTATTGAGGATGATCGACAAGGGATGTGTCGACTACCTGGAATTGACGGACTCGATCGCCGCCAACGGCGTTCTGAACTCAATCCTGGTACGACCATCTCCCACGGATTCATCCCGCTTTCAAATTGTTGATGGGCTTTATCGTTTTTCTGCTTGTGAAGACTTAGGTCTCGAAACGATACCCGCCGTTATTAAATCCGACATCTCGGATGAAGATGTCTTAGTTCTCCAACTGGAAGCTAATGGCATCGGCAAGATCACGGAGCCGACCGAATACGCATCGCGGCTTCGCAGACTACTTGCTCAAAACCCGGAGATGACGTTATCGGAACTCGGCGGTCGCATTCATAAAAGCCCAACGTGGATTAAGGATCGGCTCTCGCTCTTAAAGCTAGACCCGAAGTACCAGAAACACGTCGACCGTGGCGAGATGCCACTAGGCTCTGCCGTGATGCTCTCCAAACTCCCACCGAAATTTCAACCGGAGTTTGTCGAGTCCGCATTAGTGATGAAGTCTAAGGATTTCAAACTAATCGCGAGTGAAGCCATCACACGCTATCGCGAAGCCGTCAGACAGGGAAAGCTAGATCGGTTCTATACAGAGGATTGGAAACCAGTCGCTCATCTAAGAACACTCAATGAAGTCAACCGCGAAATCAAAGAACATGAAGCGGGACCAATCGTGGTGCTAGACATGCAATGTCGAACACCAATTGAAGGTTTTTATGCAGCACTCCAATGGCTAACGCACTTAGACCCAAGATCGGTGGAAGCTCAGAAAAGACAACACTATTCACGAACACGTAACAAAGAGACCAAAACTAATGAGTAACGATTTGATCCCAGCCGACATGGACTTCACAAACCTTCCGAGCACGAACGTTGTCGAGGATGAAGTCTTCGACGACATGAGTTCAGGCGGCGACTACTTGTCCCGCGTGCAGCTTTTCTCGAAAGGCGAAAAAGTCAATGAGGGATTGATTCCACCCGGCCACTGGGGCATCCCAGTTGGTGAAAAGATCATCGACCTCGGAAAGACGATGGACGTGCTGCCGCTCGCCCGTCGTGCGAAAGCTCTCGATATCAGTGACCGGGACAATGTGATCGAAAACTTCGATCCGAAATCGGACGAGTATGCACGCATCGCCGGGTTGGCCACGGTCAACGATAGCGGCTGCATGGTCGGCCCGAGCATCCTGTTCTACGAACGCTCGCAAGGGATGTTCGTCGAATGGTTCGCGAACAACACGAGCAGCAAGATCGAGTGCAAGAATCTCTATCCGAAGCTGCCGTGTAATGCCGCCCAGGCCGAAAAGCTCGGTTGTGAACCTCACGGCCCGATCCCGACGACGATGTCCATTCGTCTCAAGAAAGGCAAGTACAGTTACCACGTGCCGGAAGTCAACAACTGTTCGACCCCGTTCACGAACCTGCCGTCGATGGACAAGATCGTCAAGGAAGTCGAGAAGTTCCTGAACCCGCCGAAGAACGAAGACGAGAAGGTCGAAGAGTCGGCAACCTCTCGACGCTAGTCCCAATTGGTTGAACTAACAACAACCCGTCCTTGTGGCGGGTTTTTCTTTTGAAAGGAAAATCAATGGACTTTTCTCGTAGGCGGGATGGCACCTTCAAAATCAAACCCGGTGAAGACCCACACACCGCAATTCACCACCAACTAGCAGACGAAATCCTCGCACTCCAAAGACACATCGCTGACATTCCTAGTAGCTTCGAAGTGAACTCGAAGTTTTCGAGACTTCAATGCGAGTTCAATGAGCGGATTCGCAAATCGATCTCTGGCGACTACCTGGAGACGTTCCCGGTTCTCGAAGTGCAATACGACCACTTGCGAGTTGGAATGCCCGTCTATATTGAACAACTGACGGGATCAAATAAAGAACCCCACGCTTACATCTCTCGGGGTGGTTCAAGTTACAGCAACAAAGTCATCGGCTTGATTTATAAGGTCAACCGAGCATCGAAAGACGTTGTTGTTCAGTTCAACGGATACCTCGCTTTGGATTCGATTGAACGCAAAGCCATCTTGCAACATGGCACCGATTTTTATCCCGGCGACTGGTATTACCTCAGCGAACAAGCTGGGAAGTTGACTAACACACCAGACGCAAACAACGCCTCGGTTGGCTTCGCGGTCAGCCGAATGGCTTTGCAAATCAACATTACCCCACCGCAGCCGCAACCGGCTTTGAAATCGTTCCGCCCTTGGCACTCGGGCGATAAGCGGGCCGGGGTGATCCCCACATCCCGCCCGCGAGTGCCTTTTGGAGAAAGCATGTTCCACGCCGTTTACACACCGACCGAATCCGGTCGACCGTTCGAAATCATTATCGAAAACTTACCAATCCCTTTTGGGATTGATGCCATCGAAGCCGTCCGAATGGACTCCGGAGCGATGCCCGAATACGACGCACCGCATCTGTTCGATTGCTACCCCGACGTCCATTCCATGAACCGCAAGGAACTCGTGGAAGCTCTGGCCGACGAACTGATGGAAGTGACCCGCCTCGAAGCGTCCCTCAGATGCGTTCTCGCAGCTGCTACAGGAGGGACGCTCACGACCCTCGGACACCGCTTGCGGACGCTCTGGACGCCATCCTGGCCGCACAGGGGGACGATGATGACGCCTGAGTGTGCGATCGTTTCCAGCCCGTCCGTCAACTTGGGTCGGTTGGTCCTACTCTGCACCCAAGCCCTTGGATACAGCCCTGCCGCGAGCAGCGACCAGTCCCACCGAAAGGTGGGTGAGTTCGAGAAGCTCGTGACCGCGATCGCGGCTCTCCGGAACCCGCAGGTCCAACCCTCGGTCGACCCTCGGTACATCAACCATCTGAGTTTCAGCGTGGTCGTCATTGCCGGTGACCTCGATCTCCAAGACATCTGCGAACTCTGCTCGGAGATGACCATCACGACGCCAGACACGGTCGCCCGTGGCATTCGTCTGGCGTTCATCACCGGGACCGTGGGTAAGTGGCGAGATGCCATTGTCGGTGGATGCCAACCGGGAACCGAACTGTCGGTGGCGTCACGTTCTCATCCCGGTTCTAAACCCAAATTTTTGGAGGTCTGCTCGTTCCCAGACACCCTTTGAGAGCAACGCTTCAACTATAGGGCAAATAGAAAATCTAATGAATCGAAAAACAGGTGAGCAACATTGGGAATGGCTGTACTCAAATCCAACATCGTCTAGAGAAATCTTAGAAAGGTTCTGGTCTAAGGTGAAAGTTGGATCGGAAGATGAGTGTTGGATGTGGACTGTAGGGAAAAGCACGTACGTGAACTTCTCGGTTGGACCAAGGAAAACTTGTAAGCAGTTTTCTGCACACGTATTCTCGTACAAGGTGGCCCAAGGTTTGAGAGCGTCGCCTTGCTGCAAAGACGGTAGTCGGGTGATCGGGCATCTTTGTGACACGCCAAGGTGTGCGAATCCAGGTCATCTAGTACTTCAGACTTAGGCGGAGAAAATTAAGCGAAGGGACATGCATTGGAAATGCGTGTCGAGGTTCTCGAAACGCGAGTGCTAAGCTAAATGAGGAGGATGTCGATAAGATTCTCAAGTCATTCAATCAGGGGCAACGTCCTGTTGAAATGGCAAAAGCGTTTGGCGTGCGTCGAACAGCAATCGATAGTATAGTCAAAGGTCGAACGTGGAAGCACCTTAATCTTCAGACGCTTTCTATATGATTGGCAAAGTGCTGACGAATGCGTAGCATGAATAGGCAGCGTTAGTGTGATCGCGCCAACAAGTTAGTTGAACCAAGAAACGCCCCGGCCAGGATTCCTTGGCCGGGGCGTTTTCGTTTACGACGTGGCTTGTTCCAGCGCTGCCCGCATTTCGGGTGATTCCAATTTCACTTGCTTGTAGACCTTCATCACCATTTGCAGGTCTTTGTGTCCCATCAGGTCTGCCACTTTTACGGGGTCCAATCCTTTACGAAGTGCGTCGGTGCAAAACGTGAAACGGATCGTGTAGGCTGAGAAATCAAGGCCTGTTTTCCTCTGCAAACGGCTAAAGCGATTGCAAATCGAATACGTCTTCCAGGGTTTTTTTTGCGAGTTCCGAAGCAGAGGGCCAGTCGGATACTGATCAATCAACCGCTCAACGATTTCTTTTGCGGTACTATTGAGAAGGATTCGACGATTCTTGAACTTTCCCTTCTCGCGATTTCCCCAGAATATCAAGCCGTTGACCCGGTCGTAATTCTTTGCGGTCATCCAACGAGCTTCTACCGGTCGGCAGCCGGTATTCTTCATAAACACCACGAAGTCCAGAAAAGTATCGTCTTTGGCTATATGCCTGAAGATAACTTCCCAATTCTCCGGTTCAATATATGTCTGTCGCGGTTCGTAGGTCGGCCGCTCTACTCCCTTGCATGGGTTAGTAATTTGGATACGGCCGCCCTTTATTCCCCAGTTGAACATTCGGGAGATGGCTCGGATCGCCCCATTCTTCGTGTTGGGTGAAGCTTTCGGGAAATCTCTACGAATCCAATCGGTAATCATATGCGGTTTGACTTCGGCTACTCGCAGCGTTCGTTTGTCGGCAATAAACTTCTCAACGTATCGCTCGTAGAACTCATGGGTTCGAATCTCAGCATGCTCATATGATTCGAGAAATATTCTTGCAAGGTATCCAACCGTGATTTCACAGTCGGGAGTGGACGATGCCTCTGCCTCTGCCATTAGTAGGTGGTATGTGCGATTTGCCTCAGATTCTTCCTGTCCAAGGTTATGCCGCTTTCCGTGAATTGTGACCATGAACGCGTTCTTGCTGGGATACCATTTTACTTGTGGTGGTCGCCCCATTGCCATTTCGTGCTTCTCCCGTCTACAAAAAGTCGTTTGTTCTGAGCTTCTATTTAAAGTGCGAATCGATAAGTGGAAATCTCGACGTCAGTGTCTGTGAATTCTGTACCCGATTCTGTACTTCTTAAAAGAGCACTGTCCGGTCACCTCGGCACAAGTTGTTACCAGGGAATGATTTGCGAAGTGTCCAAAGTTGTCCAAGAAACGTGCTCATAATCCGTTGGTTGCCAGTTCGAGTCTGGCCGGCCCTATTTTCATTTTCACTGGGGACTTGCGGTCCAAACCCTTGTTGTTCTTGGGTTTGGGCCGTTTTTCGTGTGATTGTTCAGACGGCGGATTCTTGGCTGTTTCAGACGCGGGAGGACGTGGCCGGGGCTTGGCACCTTCTTGTTGTGATTGTTTGGGCGTTGAGTTTGGTGTGTCTTTTTGCTTGCATGGCAATCGGCATGCTTTTCCTAAACTTCTCGCAACTAGGGTTCGATAGAGGTATTGGAGGATTGCGCCGGTCGTGAGGGCTGTAGCGATTTCAACCCTTCCTGTCGGGGAGTCGCCCTGGTTTTGAGGTCCATTTATGTCCAAGAGCTACGGCCAAGCGACCCGGCAGACTGCTGAAGCTGCCCGTTTCGGCGTGTCGTGGGGAAGGACGAGCATCCTCTGCAGTGTGATCGTGGCTGCGATTGTCGCATCATTGGGCTGCCAAATGCCGGAAGTCTGTTCACGACGGCATGTTGTGGATGCGGAATTAGCGATGCGGAATGGTACTGGGCTTGGTCCGGTGACGGCTCCCGGCACATCGGTGATTCCCGAAACGGTCACCATTTCCGATGGCGTGACTGCGGATGAAGCTGTAACGGTGGCTTTGTGGAATAACGCTGCATTTCAGGAGTCGCTAGCAGCACTCGGAGTTTCGCGCGCTCAATTGCTGGCGGCGGGATTGCTACCCGATCCCCAAGTTCAGATCTTCTTCCCGGTCGGGCCGAAACAGTTTGAGTTGACGGGATATCAGGCGATCGACGCTCTTTGGCTGCGTCCGATACGCGAGCGAGCCGCCGAACTCGATCTCATGCGAGTTGCAGATCAGATGGTGCAAAACGGGTTAAACGTGATTCGCGATGTGCGTGTGGCTCATGCCAATCTCCTGATGGCCCAGCAACAACTGGTTTTTGCGGAAGAGACGTTGGAACTGCGTCGAGAAATCGACCGTTTGGCTGGGAAGCGTTCTGATGCGGGGGCGATCAGTGAATTGGAAGCTGCCGCCCCGCATATTGATGCACTGCAAGCCGAAGCCGATCGGACTCGGGCCGTCGGGGAAGTCGCGATTGCTCAGGCGCAGTTGTTGGTGCTGATGGGGATTCAAGGCTCGGCCAGCGAAATCGTTGCCGTCGGGCTACCTCTTGGGTCACTGCAAGTACCGGCTGCCGAGGAAATGTTAGCCGAAGCATTTGCCGTTCGACCGGATCTTCGAGCGGCGGAACTGAATGTTCAAGCGGCCCAGGAACGTTTGGAATTGGCGAAATGTCAGTGGTTCACGTTCGACGGCATCCTCGACATGAATAGTCAGGGATTCGAAGGCTACGAGGCAGGACCCGGGACGCGGTTCACGATTCCGATCTTCAATCGCAACCGAGGAAACATTGCGATCGCCGAGGCGGATCTGAACACCGCTCAACGACAATACGTGACCGTGCGAGACCAAATCCGTAACGACGTTCTGACGTCACACGCCAGATTAATGCAAGCCGCCCGCAATCTGTCGGACGTGCAAACAAAGATCCTACCGGCTACGCAGGATGCATCGGACTTAGCGCGTAAGAACTATGAGCGCGGAGGGACGTCCTACCTGTTGACGCTGCAGACGTTGGGACAGTATCTGACCGCACGTGGGCAAGAAATCGTGTTGGCTGGCGATGTTCGCCGGGCTCTTGCGGAGTTGGAACGAAGCGTGGGCCACCAAGTGGAATGCGTCGGCAGCGTGGAACTCGATCTCCCTTACTTGCCGTCTCCCGAAGAGTTGGCTCCGCTTCCCGCGCAAGATAGTATTAGCCCGCAGACCACTCTCCGCAAACTACCCGCGTGTCGACCGGTTTCGTGTCAAGCTCCTGTCCCATCCGGCGATTGCAAACCTTGACTGGCTGACTTCGACACGTTTTCATGCGGACCGACACTGACGACCTGCTTCCGCTCAACTCTTGCCACACGATGGAGGTCCGATTCTGATGTCCAATTGCATTTTTCAATGGATCGGTGGACTGACTCTCATCGGGTGTATTTGTGGTTGCGGCGGGAATCCGTCGGGCTCGTCGACGAAGTCAAAGTCGCCTGCGAAGATCGAAGCGCACCCTGATGAGCGGGATATCTATCGCATCACGCTGACCGAACAAGCGGAGTCGCGACTGGGGATCAAAACGGTTCCCGTTGCTCGCAAAACAATCGGTCGGCAACGGACAATCGGTGGCGAAGTGATGCTTCCCGACGGAGCCGCTTTGATTGTGACAGCACCAGTCGCGGGCACTGTGGAATTGAGATCACGTGACTCGGAACACAACGCCCCTCGACCTGGCACGTGGATTGAAACCGGCGAGTCCGTTGTAAGCATCAAGCCGCTGCTTTCTCCCGAACGTGACGTTCTTACACCGGCTGAACGAGTGCAAGTGGCGAATGCCCAAGTTGCGTTGATCTCGGCCAAGGTCGCGGCTCAGGGGGATATGAAGACGGCCGAAGCTGAGGTCGAGGCCGCCAAAATCGCGTTGCGACGGGCCCAACAACTCCTGCAAGACCGCGCTGGCAGCGCTAAGGAAGTCGATGATGCCTTGGCACGCGTTGCGGTGGCGGAGGAATCGTTGAAAGCGGCCAAGCAGCGGGTGGATTCACTCAGCGGCATCAGCTTGCAAAATGGAACGAGTCCAAAAAACTCAGCGGCCGACAGAAACGCCCAGCCAATTCCTATTCGAGTTCCGCATGCTGGTGTCTTGCGGAACTTAGCAGTTGCGGACGGTCAATATGTAACCGCGGGCACGACGCTTTTCGAAATCATCGACTTGGAAACACTGTGGGTTCGCGTGCCGGTTTATGTCGGGCTGTTGGATCAGATTTCCCCTGATACGTCGATTCGAATTCGTTCGGTCGATCAATCTGCCTCTAAGGAATCGGTGTCTGCCAAGTCTGTGATGGCTCCGCCCTCTGCCGACCCGATTGCCGCCACTGCCGACTTGTACTTTTCTGTGAACAACGCCGGTCAGCGGTTTCGTCCCGGCGAACGCGTGCTTGCAAGTTTGCCGTTGGGGACTGAGGAGTCTCGGTTGGTTGTGCCTCGAACCGCGGTGCTGCGTGATATCCAGGGAACGACTTGGGTCTACGTCCGCTCGGGGCCACAACAATTTCGCCGCGAGCGGATTTTGGTTGACTTCACAACCGAGACCGAAGCGGTCTTGGAGTACGGTCCGGCTGTTGGCACGGAAGTTGTCACAGACGGAACGGCCGAACTGTTCGGTACTGAATTCGGAGCGAAAAAATGACATGGTTGGTCTCGACTTCGCTCAGACTTCGTGTACTGGTGCTCGCGGCGGCCGTTGTGCTGATTGTCGTCGGCATTCGGACCGCCGATGAAATCCCGCTCGACGTGTTCCCTGAGTTCGCTCCACCATTGGTGGAAATTCAAACGGAAGCGCCGGGTCTCTCCACGACGGAAGTCGAAAGCCTCGTCACTGTGCCGATCGAGAACTCCCTGAACGGGATTCCGTACGTGCAAACGGTGCGTTCGAATTCGGTGTTGGGGTTGTCGTCGGTTCGGTTGATCTTCGCTCAAGGCACTGATCTTCTGACGGCTCGTCAATTGGTTCAGGAACGGTTGGCCCTTAGCGCTCCGCGTCTGCCATCGGTCGTCAAACCCCCCGTCATTCTGCCGCCGCTCTCTTCGTTGAGTCGGGCGATGAAGATCGGGTTGTCATCGGAGACCGTCCCCCAGATGGATTTGACGGTCCTTTCGAAATGGACGATTCGCCCACGATTGATGTCAATTGAAGGCGTGGCGAATGTCGCAATCTGGGGCGACTACGATCGGCAGTTCCAAGTGCTGGTCGATCCCGATCGGCTGAGGTCGAACAATCTCACGCTGGATACCGTCGTGCAATCGGTGCAGCGATCGACGGCGGTGGGTTCCGGTGGTTTTGTCGATACACCCAACCAACGGCTGGCGATTCGACACGTCGCTCCGATTACGGACACCGATGATCTCTCGGACACAGTTGTCGCCCATCGCAACAATGCCCCGGTGTTACTTGGTGAGGTGGCGGATGTTCGCATCGGCTCGCCGCCGCCGATTGGGGACGCGATTATCAACGACGGTCCCGGCATCATGCTGATCGTCGAAAAGCAACCATGGGCGAACACGTTAGACGTCACGCGGAACGTCGAAGCGGCGATGAAGGCTCTCGGACCGGCGCTGACCGATGTGGAAGTCGACACCACGATCTTCCGACCGGCCACGTTTATCGAACGGGCATTGGAGAATCTCTCCCAGTCGCTGCTAATCGGCTGCGTCTTGGTGATTGTCGTTCTCACACTGTTCCTGTTTGATTGGCGAGCTGCATTGATTAGCAGCTTGGCGATTCCGCTTTCACTCACTGCTGCTGCGTTGATTCTGTATTACCGTGGCCAAACGATTAACACGATGGTGTTAGCCGGATTGATTATCGCACTCGGTGAGGTGGTGGATGATGCCATCATCGATGTAGAAAACATCCTGCGTCGGTTGCGATTGAACGCCGAGTTGCCTCAACCGAAATCTGCATTTCGCGTAGTGTTCGATGCCTCCCTCGAAGTCCGCAGCGCAGTCGTGTACGCCACCATGATTGTGGTGCTCACGTTATTGCCGGTGTTTTTTCTGGAGGGTTTGGCTGGTTCGTTCTTCCGCCCGCTCGCCGGAGCGTATGTCTTGGCGATTCTAGCGTCGCTGGGCGTTGCGTTGACGGTTACGCCGGCCCTTTCACTGATGTTGCTGCCCAAGGCCGCTCGTCGCGATCGTGAATCGCCACTAACCAGACTGCTCAAAGGTGGCTACCGACGTATCCTCCCATTGTTGATCGGCCAACCGTGGTTGGTGCTAGGTGCGTCGACGGTATTGTTTGTCGCAGCCGGATTCGGAGTCACGCAGTTGGGCGAAGAGTTGATGCCCAAGTTCAAAGAGACCGACTTCCTAATGCACTGGGTCGAAAAACCCGGAATCGGCATTGATGCCATGAATCGGATCACAATCCGAGCCAGCGAAGAATTGCGATCCATCAAAGGAGTTCGCAACTTCGGTGCACACATCGGTCGGGCGGAAGTTGCGGATGAGGTGGTCGGTCCTAACTTCACCGAACTTTGGATCAGCATCGACGAAGACGTGCCTTACGAGGAAACCGTTGCGGAGGTGCAGGAAGTCGTCGATGGATATCCCGGTTTATACCGTGACCTGTTGACCTACCTGACCGAGCGGATCAAAGAAGTACTGACCGGTGCCAGCGGTGCGATTGTCGTGCGGATCTACGGTCCGGATTTGGAGACGCTCCGCGAGAAAGCCGACGAAGTGGAAGCAGTGATGAAGACGGTCGAAGGCGTGACGAACCTCAAAGTCGAGCAGCAAGTGCTGGTCCCGCAAGTTCAAGTGAGATTCCGCCCGGAAGCCGCCGCTGTGTTCGGGCTGACCCCTGGCGATGTCATCAGTGCCACGTCCACCCTAGTCAACGGCACTCGCGTGGGCGAAGTCTACGAGGAACAAAAAATCTACGGTGTGGTTGTGTGGGGGACCGAGTCGGTCCGACGGGACATTGACGCGCTCAGGGAATTGCTCATTGATACACCTTCGGGAGCACAAGTTCCTTTAAGCGATGTCGCCGACATCTCGATACGGCCGGCACCCAACTCGATCAAACGCGAAGGTGCATCCCGGCGGATTGATGTGATCTGCAATGTCGACGGTCGCGATTTGGGCAGCGTAGCGGAAGACGTCGAAAAGACGGTCGTCAGCCAAGTCCAATTCGGCCAGGGCTACCATCCGGAGTTCCTCGGCGAATACGCGGAAGCCCAGGCGTCTCGACAACGATTGCTCATTCTTTCGATCGGCTCACTAATTGGAATTCTGTTGTTGCTCTATGTGGATTTCCAAAGCGTGCGGTTGGTCATGCTAATTTTTATGGCGCTCCCGTTTGCGCTCATTGGTGGCGTCGGAGGGGCGTTCATCGCGGGTGGAGTAATCTCGCTGGGTTCGCTGATCGGCTTCGTGACCGTATTGGGAGTGGCAGCTCGCAACGGCATTATGCTCATCGAACACTATCGACACTTGCGTTGGCAAGAAGGTATGCCGTTCGGTCGGGAGTTGGTGCTACGAGGGGCCGAAGAACGGCTCCCGCCGATTCTGATGACCGCTCTCACCACCGGCTTGGCACTCATACCGTTGATCATCAGTGGCAATCTGCCTGGTCATGAAATTGAGTACCCGATGGCCTTCGTGATTCTCGGCGGCCTGACGACGTCGACGCTGCTCAATCTGCTCGTCATCCCGCCCTTGTTCCTACGCTTCGCCGGTCCCGCCATGCAAAAACCGCCGGAATCGATCGACGTTTAAGACAAATCGCTAACAACGAATCATCGCAGCCATCAATCGCAACATGGCGTGCTACTCAAGGGTTCGAAGCGCCGTGCAAATGACTCGCGATGCGAAGATCCACCCGCTAGATCGGCACAAGTGATTGTCATCTCACGAAATGCGAGATAGAGGTCATGGATCTCGTTTGACAACACGGACGAGTCCCAGTGCAAGATGTCGTTGGTGGACTCTAACGCCCATCGACTTACACGACTGCGATGACGACTCTCCGGATACTGAAGTCCAACAGGCCAGCTAGTCTTCGAACTTTGAGCAATCAGGAAGACTCCACTACTCGTTCGAATTCTGATCCATAGGTTCAAAGTGTAATGGTTCTCAAGAAGCTATGAAACACTTTGAGATGATGGAGATCAAGAGTGGTTGCATATCGATTTGAGTCAACAATCTTAGTCGATACCGTCGCCTCAATTTCTGATGAGCCGACGACTACTAAGTCCATCCTGTCGGCGACGATCCCCTAGTGATTAGAACTCACGGCTAGTATGTTAGCAAGGCGTTTGGCCACGACTTGGGAGAGTTTCGTTGGGGCTTCGAACGTTCTAAACTTGTGTGTCAACGATGATCGCTCGATTCATTTAGGCAGTTGATGGATCGACCCTGCGAATCTTCGTTTTGTTTCCGAAAGCGTCGATGGCGACATAGGTAAAGTCGGCTTCGGTGACCATGAACCGTGGGCAAACGAACTCTTCCTGTCTGAGGACGGGCTTTACCCAGACTTCCAAATGAATTGTGATTGAGGTATTGCCGACCCGTTGGACAGCACCGTAACAACAAACGACATCGCCAATTTTGACGGGTTTGTGAAAACGCATCGCCTCGACTGCCACTGTCACCATTCGTGGATGGTTGGCAGCTTCCTTGGAAAGAATGCCTCCCGCAATATCCATCTGCGACATGATCCAGCCGCCGAAGATGTCGCCGTTGGGATTGGTATCAGCAGGCATGGCAAGCGTTCTCAGTACGAGTTCCCCACTCGGAACGAGACAGTCTTCAACATTGTCGGTCATGATACGACTCTACTCTCCGATGACAGGTAATGTCGGTGGCGACTCACGACCGATCGTAAGACAATCAGAACGCCTTATCAATGGTCCAGCCGATGTCAATTCCTCATCGTGTTGCTCGGACCCGCTGTCATTCAATCCATTTTGAAATCTGTCTGTATCAGAATGGATTCTAAACTAGGCAGATCAGCGACTAAATGCATACGAGAGCTTAGCCATTAACGTCGAATCACAAGCCGGTGTTTTACTTCGTTGATCTGTTCAAAATTTCGTCGAGCGAAGCGGCAATCTTCGGATGTTTTAAGTAAGGATCTTGATTAACCTTTCCGTATTTGAGCAAAGCTTGTGCAAGACGTTTTGAGATGGGTTTAGATGCCGGCTTGCTATAAAAGTTCTGTAGTTCGTCGGGGTCTTGCTGGGCATCAAATAGCCAGGGGGAATCGTTGACGGAGATGATCAGCTTATACTGTGCGTCCACGGCGGCTACCCACTGAGCACTTTGCCCGGCATTACGCAGAATTGTCACTCGTGGTCCTTCGCTATTGTTGCGCACTTCTGTTGAATGACTTAGCTCGACCGACAGATTCCGGCCTTGATCTTTAGGGTCGCTAGGCAAGTTCAACAGTCCTATGACTGTTGGAGTCAAATCGACAGTGCCAACTGGTTGTGTATAGACTTGCCCTTTCTCGATTCGTTCGGGGTACCGCAGAATCATTGGCACCCGGGCTGATCCCTCATAGGGGTTTCCTTTGTTTTGCCGATCGTGTTCATAACATAGGTCCCCATGATCACTCGTCATGATGACGAGTGTTTCGTCGAGTTGGTCCGTTTCTTCCAGCTGACTAAGCAACCGACCGATATTGTCGTCAAGACACTTCACCATGCCGAAGTATCTTGACATGTCATCGCCCCGAAACTTCGGGTGGTTCTTCGGGCCGCCTAGCCACTTGGGTTTAGGACTGCCGCTGAGGTAGGTTCTCGGGGGCATGAAAGGAAGCTCGTCAAATTGATGATCGTAAGGCGGGCGTACTGTGTTCGGGCCATGTGGGTCTGGATAGCTGATCACCGCGAAAAATGGACTCTTCTCATCCTGATTCGTGATGTAGTCAATCGCTCGATCAGTCAGCCAGTCCGTTGCGAACGATTTGCTGTCGGCCCCATCCAACGCATATGTCGGATTGCCATTCTTTCTTGCTCCTACCATCGGTTGCCCATCTTCCATGATGAACTTCTTCCAATGCCCACGGTTAAACATGAATTTCGTGAACTGAAATCCGCCGTCAACTTTAGGTTGCCATTCGGGTTTACCATTCCCGCCGAGATGCCATTTCCCGAAGAAGGCTGTTCGATAACCTGCATCGTTTAAACGATCTGCCAGTGTTGGCACTGAGCGATCGAGGACTCGGTTGTTCGTCGGAACGCCGACGGTATGAGGATATCTCCCGGTAATCATGGCAGCCCGGCAGGGAGAACAAACTGGCGAGGTGGCATAGGCTCGCGTGCACAAGACACCTTCCTTGGCGAGTCGGTCGAGATGAGGTGTCGAGACGACGGCTCCTAGTCCCCACATTTCCGCTTGCTCGCGTGGCATCCACTCACGATAGCATCCCAACGTCCGAAAATTATGCTCGTCCGTAATAATTAGAAGGACATTCGGGGTATCAGCTGTCACTGTGGGAGGTGATAGATTGACTAGCAAAGTGAGGAAAACAATAAGAATGAGCTTGCGGAAAAGCATGCGATGCTCCGGAATCGGGTGATATGCCTTCGAGATCTTGATTGAGAACGACGGTCAGTTCGCAGTGAGGAGAAACAGTCGCGATCTCGTCGCAGACTATCATAGGCTACTCGGTATTGCCAGTATGTTTGATGCCGCGAAGGTTGCCAAAGTACCTCCCTAGCGTTTTGGGAAGGATACAAAACCTCAATTGCCCTGTTAGCGACTGTGTTTGAAAAGCTAGTCAAATTCGATTGCGGAATCCTATGTTCTTGATGTGCGAGACAACTTGAGTCAAACCTAGTAAGAGTTGCATGGGGCATCGAACTTAATACTCATCGATTCCAGCTTTCAGCAGGTCGCGATAGAGGCGGTCAAAAATATAGGCTCCAAGTTCCAGGCCTTGTTCGATGTACCGGCGTCGCTTCTGGTCATACCATGTTGTCTCGATGACTGCAAAGAACTCTTCCGCGTGTCTGGCATCAATCTCTGCATGGAGTTTGTAGTGAACGAGGTCGTTCTCAGAAACCCAATCGCGTTGTACGACTACAGAACCGATGGTGGCAGAAACATCTGAGAATGAGTACTCGATGATTCCCATGCAGGCAATTCCGACTTCCAATTCGTCGAGCATACAAGCGGCGTTCAAAGTGTTGTTGAATGCATGCACGGCCGGCTCGATCGTGGAGTGACCGACGAGTTCGACGTCGCTGCCAATCGTACTGAGAAACTCACGAAAGGTTGTTTGGTGGAACGCGCTTTCATTAAAGTCGCCATGCTCTTCAACTAAGTTGTGAAGAATCTCGAGTCGCTGTTGTGGTTCAGGAATTCGGGCGACTAACGCCGCCATTGGCCGCGGAAAGAATTGCACTGCAAACTGAAACTGTTCCTGCGTCCTTCGGAAGAGGTCGAGCGACATGTCTTCATTCAAGAGTGTTTCGAAGTAAGGGTTTTCGAGCAATCGAGTGTTACGTAGAACGGCGTCTGCACGAGCGGTGACTTGTGGAGCACGAGTTGTTGTCATCATGGTTTAGATCTCCGAAGTGTTAAGGTACCAACGTTTATCGGGTTCTAAAGCCACGCCAAAGACGGTGGCTGAGGTGATAGTCGCTTCGTTTTTCTCTAGCATCTGTTGAAAGTACGTAGCATCTTCGTACGGAATAGCTGCGAATAATCCCGTTGCGTGGTCGTCGGTTGAGTAGGTGGCGGCTTGTCGGAATAGCTCGACGCCCTCACGAGGCGATTGATAGGCGAAGTAAGAGAGATGTGCGCTTCGGAGTTCGAGTCCGTCGCTAGTTATTAATCGTTTGGCTCTTCGGGTGTCTTCTAAGCATCCGCATGCTAGGCCGTTAGGCTTCATTAGCCAGGTTGGCGGTGTTTCTGATCGTTCTTCGATACGACCGTCAGAACAAAAGTACCCGTCAGCGCTCAGGTTTTTATAACAGCTAATTGCTTGTTCTGGCGTTGCTATCCATTCGCAATTGGGGGAATTGTTTTGTTGCGAGGCAAGTCGTCGCAGGATTGCGATACTTCCAAATTTTGAGAATCGAGGAATACCCAGCCGGCCGGTATAAGACGCGGGTGTGTATGCAGTTCCGTCCATGACCACTGCGTATGCCGCCGTTACAGGCGAATGAGCACGATAGTGATCAGTCCAGCAACGAACGGCATCTGCTAGACGTAGCAAGATCTTGCCTCGTCTCATAGCCGGGTCGATCTTCAAGTCACCGAAGTATACGGCCGTGTGTTGATCTCCTGTGGGCGTTGTTAGTTGGCGAATGCTTGCAGCTAGTACGCCAGCGATTCGACCGTTCGACTCTGCGACGAAACAGACTCCGTTGCCCATCGCCCGGAAGAATCGTGGATAGTCCTCGCCGTGTGAGATGCGAAAGGTCTGTCCTTCCCCGAGCGAGTAGGTGAATTGTTCTTCGAATCGTGTCAATGCATCTGATATAGGTTCTGAAGGCGGATCACAAAGCTGGTGGACGATCATCGTTTCGTCCCCCAGTGGAGTTGGCGATAAAAGAAACTCCGGTCAGTTGCGTGCAGCTTACTCGCCTTTGATGTGTGCCATTCAAAGGGGCTATCGAGATCGCGAATTCTCAGTGCGGAATTCAACTGGCGAATGAGCACCGAACCACCTGGTCGTAACGCGTGCCAGGCTGCCTCCAGTGTCAGCTTGGCCTCGGTCGCCGGTAGCCAATCGAGAATGTTCGAAAGATGGACGAAGTCGTATTCATTTGCCGTTCTAAACAATGCTTGGGTCATTGAACTATTGCACCATGTAACTTCTGGCAAGGCAGTCGGAATAGTTTTTTGGTGCCAAGGAACTTCATGGCCAACAGGATAAAGTCCGGCTAACATTTGCCAGAGATAGGGATTGCTGGCGGCCGGTAATTTGGACAGCACATGTCGAAGTCGTTTCAAGAAATGCTGTGAGAACGGTACAAGAGTGTTTTGAGTGGCTTCTAAACCAAATAGTTTGACCAGATTTTCTCGAGCGAAGACCGTGTGGAAAGCCATTTCAATCCGTTGCCAAAGAGGTGACGATCTCACGATTCGATCGGCTTGGTCGGCTGGGTTGTTCAGTCGAAGTATCGTCTCAATCTCGTGGCTGTCGTCGCTTAGTTCGTCGCGCAAAGCTGCGAAGACGCATTCGTATCGACCGGCATAGTCTGGTCCGATACGGGCAACTAGTGACAACGGACCGAGCGTGTCGGTTGGTAGTTCGAGATCCGATAATGTCCGTTCCAGCCATGTTCGCCGATCTTTCGGTGTCATCGGCTTGTGGCCGAGTATCTCTAGTCGTGTAGTCGGATCGACCGTTGCTAAGAGCTGAAGTTTGAGTCGTGATAAAGCCAGTTGCGACGGATTCGGGTCGACCAAATGGATTCGCCTGACGTTCGGTGTTGCAGCCAAGTGAGCCGCGGTGCAGCCCCCGGAAGCGACCATCACCACATCGACCGGTCGCTTGGTTTGTTCGACAACCCATGAATCGATTCGAGAATCTTCACGAACCTGAGCGAACGTGACAGGGAGCGTCGCGGCTTCGATCGCCCATGGTGCAACTGGGACTTTCTCTTTGTGAGCGGAAATCGGCCAAGCATTCATTTGTATGTTCCCCGTGGTCGTCAGGATTGGCGATGGTTTGAAACGAGTAGCGGTCATGGTGCGAATTCGGAGGCTCCAATACGGTTTCCGGACAGGCAGCCCTTAGGCGATTTGCGTGCCAAAATTTGTGTCGATTTGCAAAGTATGTGACTGCAAAGGGTTAGATTGCGTTGCATTGGTGAGAGCGAAGTTTGCTTGGTGTTGGGGCGACATTTTTTGTAGGGTGTCCTCCAATAAAAGTCGCATGAGTTGTATCTTGGGGCGATGATGAACGGTTTGTCGCACAAAGAACGCCGCCAGGCAGAAGCCATTGCGGGGATCGGTTACTGCAATCCGTTTCTGCCGGAACGCATCGAGTTAGAACGGATCGCGCTTGGCGACGAGCATGCGGCTGGCAGAGTAGTTTTGAGTCAGCAGCCGGGTGTCTCACTCGAAGAGATATTCCCCAATCAGAGACGGCTTCGCTCGCTGGCGAAGCAGTTGACCGATCAGTTCCGCAATGCAATCGTGTCTCAAGACTCGGTCAACGAACGGGAACTACTGCTCTATCAGGACTTGGCTCTTTATCATCTCTATTCCGAATACCTGAACCCAATCGATCAGCTAACGCATCGACGCGATTTTGCGGGACCACAACCATTTCCCTTGTGGGAACAGTTTCGGCAGGATTTCGCGTATTACCTGCGTTTGCCGGATGTGAGTCTTCCGGATTCGTTTGAGCCTCAGCATGCCCTTGCCTGTTTCTTCCAGATCGAGCGAGCCTTTCATCTGATTTTCGATTTCCTGATCGGCACGTCGGTCCCGATGACTCGTCTTCGAGCGGCAGTCTGGCAGTCGATTTTTACGCACGATATGCGGCGTTACACCCGCGGTCTTTATCAGCAGATGCATACCGTTTCTACGCTGATCACCGGCCCCTCCGGCACAGGCAAGGAACTCGTCGCCCGGGCAATCGGTCTGGCGAGGTACATTGATTTCGATCCGAAATCGAAATCGTTTTCGGCTTCGAACGAATGGAATTTTCGGGCAGTCAATTTGGCAGCACTTGCGCCGACCCTCATCGAGTCCGAACTTTTCGGGCATGTCAAAGGAGCTTTTAGCGGCGCTGTCAAAGATCGATCCGGGCGACTGGAAAGTAACGATCATCGAACCACCGTGTTCCTTGATGAAGTTGGGGAACTGACCACGGAAATCCAGGTCAAGTTGCTTCGCGTTTTGCAGACGCGAGAATTCCATCGCGTCGGCGATTTTGGTAATCCGCGACAATTCCGAGGGCGACTGGTCGCTGCCACGAATCGAGACCTTGTCGCCGAGATGCAAGCAGGCAGGTTTCGAGAAGACTTCTATTTTCGAATGTGTGCCGACACCATCCACACGCCAAGTCTACGAGAGCAACTCGCCGGTCAACCGAGTGATTTAGCCCGTATCGTCCGTCATATTGTGGACGAAGTGGTTGGCGACCTGTCGGCTGAGATCGATCAACTGACGACGGAAGTCGTCGAGTGGGTGGAGTCGCACCTTGGGGCAGACTACCCCTGGCCTGGCAACATTCGTGAGTTGGAACAATGCGTTCGAAGTGTAATGATTCGAAAACACTATCAACCGCCAATTAATCGCCGGCCGACTCAGTCCACAGTTTACGAACGGTTTCTTGAAGCTTTGATGACAGGGCAATTGACCGATGAGGAACTTCAGCGTCACTACCATTCGCTAGTTTATGCCCGAACGGGAACATATCAGGCTGCCGGAAGACGACTCGGCGTCGACTGGAAGACGGTGCGAAAAAAGGTCGATCCGCAATTGGTCGCACTTTTTCAGGAAATGGATGATTCTCTCTGATCAGCCCGCCTTTGTCGAGGCAATGGTCGTAGTCCCTGAGAAACTCTTGATTGGATTAGCAGACTCATTGTGTCCACGAATAAGCTAAAAGACGATGGCTTTCATCCCCTCGGAATGGTTTTGTCTTCGCATTGAACCACGAACGCAAGGGAGTGGCGAAATTCATAGGGTATTCAATTCGTGTTCATGTTGTGATCGGTTCCTCAGCTGAAATCCAATGACCGGTGCCAATCGTTTCGCTAAAACCGATCCGCGAGAACAGACATCGCCCTCCTTCGCGGACAATGCAATCACTCCCACCTTGGCCAAAGGCAATAGCTTCGATCAATTCAGCCGCCTTATAAAAGTCGCATTGACCTCGGGAGAAAGTGAAGACCTTGGCTTCTGGGATCCCAGCACAGGTATTAACTGCCGAGGGACGTTTGAGAGCAAACTATAACAATGGGTGAACGATCCGCAGGTCTTCGCACTTCGAGTCTCCAACTGCGATGCGGGTATCCGATCCGATTTGCAGGTTTAGGACGTGAGTGCACTATCAAATCCGACGAGTATCTTGTCGCTTCCTCAAACTAACGGCAAAACTTTTATCGTGGTCTTCGCCGGGCCAATTCGGTTGTCAATGCGAAAGCCAGAGGGTTACTGTCCGAATCGACTTCTAAATTTCGCAACGGATTTTCTTAGGTCGCTTGATTTTCCTATTGAGGCCGTGGAACCTAGGAGTATCCGTCCGAAAAGCCCGTGTGACACAAGTTCTGTGTTCGCCTAGTACCTGCCAGCTTGGAAGGCAATTCCGATGCTTCATATGTCAAAGTCCCGCTTGTTCGCGATGCTGATCGCGAGCTCCGCATTTTTGCAATCGTCGATGGTTGAGAGTGCCAGCCCACAGCATCCTGTCGGCACGCGTGTTTTAGCCGAGCTTTCTACCAACGGAGTGAGCGAAGCCTTGGAGCTGATTGGCCAGGAGGTCGATCTTGATGAGAACTGGCTCGACAAAGTCGACAGCGGATTTCCCGCAGCGGCCGGTGGTTTGGCACGACTGCTAAGAAAAATGGACGTTGCCGAACGGTATGACTTGCTTCACCAGTGGACCATGCCAACGGAGTCTCGCAAAACGATCCGCATCTTCGCATCGCCTGTGCCACGTAGTTCCCCACCGGAAGTTTTCGCCCGAGCGTTGCGTGAACGTCCGCGAGAAGATGTTTTTGCAATTGCGAGAATCGGGAGTGTTCGTGGGGTGTATTGCACCGGTTGGCAACTTGTGCAAGCCGCCTATGAACTCGGTCGTCTTTCAAACCTAATGAGCGAACTTGAGTCTCTGAACTCACAGAATATTCGAAACGCCGATGTCTTGTTGATGTTCGCGAAACTAGCCGACGAACAAGGGCAACACCAGGAACTAATACAACCTCTGCGACAGCTTGTCACTAAGCTTAACAGGCGTGTGCCGAAAGCGAAATCGTCGTATTCGGGAGTCCATGCATTAAGCATTGCACTCGGGGCGGCCGCTTTGAATCGTAAAGACTTGCAGACGACTAGCTCGTCCATCTTCCAAGACTTGTCCGAACTAGCGATGGATTCGACGAACTATTCCTTGCGGTCAATTCTGAGATCGCTGCATGGCGAGGCTGTACAGCAGACATACGCGAAGACGGTAGCCGCAAATTTGCATGCGAATTATCTCAAATATTGGGTGCCGGTCACCGAAGGGTACTACCGTCAAAACGCAGCAGGAGCACCAGAACCGGTTTGGTTGTCGCACGAAGAACATCTGCTTCACCTCGCAGGCGATCACAATGACATCTTGTTTTTTCGGTACCCGCTAGCAGGCGAGTTTGAGTTTTCATGTGAGGCGCAAGAGGGCGGGCGTGTGGTGACGGATGGCGGACTCGTTTACGGAGGCTTGCAGTTTTTTGCAAACTCGCGAAACCATACTTTGACGATCTGGGATGCGAACTTTACACATCGGATCGAAAAAGCGTGTCCGTACTTGTATCCACCAGGACAACCGGAATTTAATACTTGTGTCATCCGGTCGGAGAACGGCGAAGTCTCTTATCAAGTCAATCGTCACCTCATGTGGTCCGATCAATCGGATGCATCTGCCAGTCCTTGGATTGGCCTGCGAGCCTATGGCAACCATCGCCCCCTCTTTCGAAACATTCGCTTATCGGGATCGCCGGTGATACCCCGATCAGTCAACCTGATCGGCAGCGAGAATATTCGGGGATGGACTGCCAGGCTGTTTGCGGAGCGAATCACACGCTTTCACGATTCCCTACCTGAAGAAGATGCCATCTGGAAGTTTCACAATGGTGAAATTCAAAGCTCTAAACTGGAATCATCACCGGATCGAGTCGTCCAAAGTTTGTTGCGATATCAACGACCTATCCTGGCGAACGAGACTGTTCAATTCGATTTCTATTATCAGCCCGGCGAGATGCTAGTTCATCCTGCCTTTGATCGACTAGCATTTTTGATGGAACCTGAGGGCGTTCGGATCCATTGGATTACTGATAACGAAGCCGAGTGGACAACGCTTCCAACCGACAATGCGATTACCGAACCGTTCAATCGAAGAGGGCCCCGGCCACTGCCTCTGAATGCGAACGACTGGAACGCTGTGCGGTTGATAAGGTCGGGAACTCAAATCAGCTTGGAGCTAAATGGGGAAACTATCTATGTCCACCCGCTCGACAAAGACGCGATTGGTCAATTCGGTTTTTATCGAGATCGGGCGAAGTCGAGTGTTCGCGTTCGTAATGTCGTTTTAACTGGCGATTGGCCAGAAACGGTTCCTCGAGAATTCTTACAAGATCCAACAACGACTTTCGAAGACCATCTAGCAAGCTCAAACGTGCGAGCGAAAGCAACACTTTGCGGTGAAGAGTTTCTTGCTGAAAATGTTCGTCGGATTCGACGGCATGCAGCTAGCCTGCCAGACAATCAAGCGTACCAGTTCTTAGCCGATTGGGTCTGTCCAAGTGCAAGCCATACAGCCATTCGATTGACGGGTGAATTCACACCGACCGATCCCTCGCCATTAGCTTTCCACTTAGAACCGCAACGTTATCGCTCAAAATCCGGAGGTGAATTTGTCAGTCCCGTTGCAGATCTGTTGGTCTTGGCTCGCAAGCTCAATAAACTGAATCAACTGATTGAACGTGTTAAAGCGGTCTCTGACAAACAGGGTGAGAATCAACGCCGGGCAAGACTAGCATTGCTAAGCATGCTCGCCTTAGAGTCGAACGACTCCGCCCAAGCAGAGGATTACATGTTTCGCTTGCTGGCTTTTGTGAACGAAGCTTTCGAGACGCGGTCAAAGAACTTTACGTCGGAACTCCAGCTTGTCGACTTCGCGGTTCGGAATGGTTGTCAATCGAACATACTCGGAGATTTGATTAGCCGACTTTACCAACATCGACATCAAGCAGGACTTTCCGACGTTTGGAACGTTCATCTCAATTCGTTACTGCATACATATCTCGACGGCAAAACAGCGACAGAAAATAGTGCAGCGACGGATCGATTGCGTGATTGGATTCCCGTTTCGAGGACGACTTCCGCGAGGCGTGGTCAGGGCATTCCGCATGGTCAGTGGGATGTCGATAGCAATCGTGAAGTTTCACTCCGGCAAGGCGATGCAAACGATTTTCTGCTCTATCGATGGCCGCTTTCTGGGCAATACCAAGTCACTGCGGAGATCCATCGCTCTGAAGCCAACCAGATTCTCGCTGGCGGTCGGTTCTGTGGAAGCCGATTGAATGCTGATGAGATCATCGTGGGGAACTTTCGTGATGGTCATTCGATTCAAAAGCGACCGCACCTTTGGCAAAAGAATGACAAATGGCATCGGTTCCGAGCGGTTATCGACGGACCACATCGCCAGATTTACCTCAACGGTGGTTTAGTCCTCGACGATCAACTGGCTGCGACACCCTCTCCCTGGGCGGGGTTCCATAGTAGCGATTATGCCAGCGGCAGGTTCCGCAACTTTCTTATCTCGGGGAGTCCAAAAGTCCCGAGCGAAATCGAAATCTCCGAGTCAATGCATTGGTCGAGTTGGCTACCCTATTTTCAATGGACGACAGAAGACGATTCGCAGGCCACAAGTTGGGAGTTGAACGACGATGCTATCGGTTCGACCGAAATTATTGGTCGGCAACGTAAAGAGCTTGCCGGTTCGAACTGTGAAAACTTGTTACGCTATCAGCGACCTCTAGCTGAGAATGGAACGATTGAGTACGAGTTCTATTATTCGCCGAAGTCGTATGCAGCACATCCAGCATTCGATCGAATGGTGTTTCTACTCGATCCCGCAGGAGTTCGAATGCATTGGGTGACGGATGGTCGTCACGATCGGACTTCAGTCGACCCAGCAAACGAGACCACGGAACTGGAGAATCGTCGGGGGCCAGAGACACTTCCGCTCAACGTCGACAGTTGGAACCGAGTGAAGTTGTCGATTAACGGGAATATCGTATCCGCCGAGTTAAATGGCCAACTCGTCTACGAGCGGCCAATGGAAACCACCAACCGCCGCACTTTCGGGTTGTTTCATTTTGCCGATCAGACTGAATTGAAAGTCCGCAAGGTGGTTATGCGTGGCGACTGGCCAACGGTCATACCGCCTCCCTCACAGCAAGGTATAGCCGATCCGGAACTTGCCGCCCTCGAACAGTCGACTAGTAATCTCAAGGCTATGTTTTCTCATGACTTTGCTCAAGATGGAATGCCTCCACAGTACTTCAACTATTCGGGGCGAGATGCTGAGCAGACTCTAACTCATGATTCTAATGGTTTGCATTCCAATGTCGTTGGCAACCGAGCTTGGGTGATGGCCGGTTTCGCTTCTCGGTTCTCTGTGGGTGGGAATTTTGACATTCGGGTTGAGATTGCCGGTCTCCAGGTCAACGACTCCGAGCAAGCCTTCGCGATTTTAGACCTCTTGCTAGCCGATCCACTCGCTCAGCAAATTCGCGTGATGCGGGGGGAAACCACCGCTGAGAAACATGCGATTGTCGCCCAGTTTGTCACTGCTGACGCAACGGGCCAGAAACGCTATCTCGGTCTGCAATCGCAAGAGGGATCGCTCAGTGGAACTCTACGAGTTGTCCGCATCGACAAGACCATCTATTGGCTTTTCGCGGAGGGGAATTCACAAGCGTTTCGAATCCTGCGATCCGAGACCGTTCACGACGCCGACATCAAAATGGAAGGCGTGCAACTGAAAGTCGGGGTTTTTGGCGGAGGTGAAGCGAAAGTGGTTTGGAAGAACCTCACGATGCGAGCCGAAAGCCTCAAGTACCTTCGACCCCGCGCTGACGAGAAGCATCAAGTTCTCGCGATCATGAAAAAGGACGGTCGCGACGTGCGTCAGATTGCCAGTCCCAAACCCGGTTATCAATTCGTCGGTTCGCCGGAGTTCTCGACCGATGGGAAAAAGATTGTCTTTGACACCTCGACCGGTCCTGTGTCGACATCGCGGATTATGATCATGGATTCCGATGGCAAAAACTTGAAGGATGTCGGGCCTGGGTGTATGCCGAGCCTTTCGCCTGATGGAAAACAAATCGTTCAGTCTGAATCGGGACGCGGGGTGGTTCTGATGGATGTCGATGGGCAGAATCGACGCACGATCGATCGGCTAGGGTGGGGAGCCCAATTCTCACCGGATGGACGATCGATTGCCTATGGAAGGTCAGGAAACATCTTCCTGACGGATCTAAAGACCGAAGAAAGCCAACCACTGTTATTGGGAAAGGATGCGTCGCGTTATCGTTCGACGTACTGGAATCTAGGTTGGTCACATGATAGTCGAG
Source organism: Thalassoroseus sp. (assembly GCF_984380535.1). NCBI lineage: Bacteria > Pseudomonadati > Planctomycetota > Planctomycetia > Planctomycetales > Planctomycetaceae > Thalassoroseus > Thalassoroseus sp. Next base: position 35,386 of record NZ_CFHRBF010000017.1, on the reverse strand, counting down.
CAATCGCCTTCCTAGGTGCGAGACGTGATGGTTCCGGCGACGAAGTCGTTGTGATTGACATTGAACCAACGCCTCAAACACAAATTCTGTACACTCCCAAGTTGAATTTGTATCATGATTTCACGTTTAGTGCCGACAATCAGCAAGTGCTATTTGCCATGCAAAACCCAGAATTCGGGGGTCCTCAGATCTACTCGGTGAGTCGTAAACAGCCGAATATCGCCACTCTTTGGGAGGGACAGCCCGAGAACTATCACATTCGCAATTGCGAATTCTCGCCAACCGATGGCAAGATTGCTTTCTCCGGTACAGAAATTCTGCAACCCGTCGAATGGGTCAACCCAGACTAAAACGCAGGTCGCTGGAATCCGACTTGCGAATATGCGGACAACACAAATGCCTGCCAGTGTGCTCAAAGAAGACGCGTACCGAACTGGATGTCGTTACCGGCTTTCGAGAAGCAGTTTGAATTTCGTCGCCGCGAATTTAATCGTGCTACTCCCTTGGGGCTGGGCTCTGTCATAGGTTCCGTCAATTCGTTTGACTTTGCCCGCTTTCAGCAGTGTTAGGTATTCATCAGCAAAACTGACTGGCGCACTCAGAATATAGAATCCCATGTCGACTCCACTACCAAGTTTTTCGACATATGTCACTGTGGCTTGGTTAGTCTCGTCGAACTCGGGATAGAAGTGCATGGCTAGCCGAAGTTTCCCCAAGTCGTCGTAGATTGAAATTCTGGTCGTCGGTAGAAGCCTCAGTTTTTCGGGCCGTTGTTCAGGATCGTAACGACGATCGACGGTGTATCTCGCGAGGTCATAACCGACCGAGCGAAGTTCTTCACCGATTAACTCGTCATTAAGCCCGGCTAGAGAAAGCACTGTTATGCAAAATCGAAAAGCATGATTGACCATGTTTGTAACTCCGACGTCAAGCTGCATGATAGAACTCAGTTTTTATCCTCTGGCGTTTCTTGTTCGCTGTCGAATTGTATCTGAAATCTAGTAGCTGCGAAGTTGGCGGGGTTGCTGCCTCGTGGCTGAGTCCTGTCGTATGTCGCATCCACTCGCTTAATCTTGCCTGTACTAAGAAGTGTCAGATACTGGCCTGCAAACTCGGTTGGTGCATTGAAAAAGAAAAGACCTGTATCAACTCCGTTACTTGTTGTTCTCTCGAGATAGGTGATACCCGGAAGTTTGTAGTCTTTGAAGGCAGGATTGAAGTCCATCGTAATGCGACAGATATCATCACTTGAGTAGACTTGAATCTTCGTAACTGGGGCAAGGTTTGATTCACCCGGCTGATCTGATGTCGCGAACCTGCGTTCGATCTTGTAATAAGCTAGATCGTAGCCTGCTGTTTGAAGTTCCTCGCCAAACGAACTGCTGATACTCATTAGCAGAAATACGATAAAGAAAAGCCATCTTGCAATACATCTCATAGTTGTTGGGCTGTTTATAGGTAGGCAAGTAGGGATTGTTGAACGATGCAATGAAAATGATCTTACGGAAGGTTGCCTGAAGACCACACGTGGCGTCTTAGTGACTCTCCAGCGTCAATCGCGACTCGATCGTTGCAAATGTAATTGTGCTGCTACCCTGTGGTTTTGACCTGTCGTAAACCCCTTCGAATCGTTTCACATCGTCAGTACTTAACAGGGTTAGATATTGGCTGGCAAATGCCGCAGGGGCGCTGAGGACGAAAAAACTGGAAACGGGATGTGGCTTTTCGACGAAAGTGATGCGTGCTTCGCGGTACTCATCGAAGGCTGGGTGGAAACTCATGACGAGTCGCATTCTCTTTCGGCCGATGTCCTCGTAGAGGACTACTCTGGTCACAGGGAGTAGATGAGAAGTCTCTTGCTGTTGGTGAGGGATGAAGTATCGCTCGACGGTATAGTTAGTCAACTCGTAATTCATCTTGCGGAGTTCTTCAGCGACCGTGTCACTGCTACAAATTACCGATATGATCGTCACGAGTGCGAGAACTAACTTGGCATCCAACATGCTTAAGGGGGTCCTGTGGTTCAGAGAGAATGGTCTGTGTGGATTGACTTCATTCTGAGGTGCTTGATCGAGACGAACCGATCGTTGTTGGTGATATCAGTCGGGGATGTCGTCTAACCAGAAGTCGTTAGCGATCGGTTGCACGTTCTCGTAACGAATCTTGCACCGGTTCGGTAAAGACGACATAGTTATTTTCGTCCCGAAGGGTGAGTCTCCCGTCTGGTGAGCAAGTAATGCCGAGGATTCCTCTGTTCCGCCGTAGCAGGACTCCAAGTTGGTGCCCCAGTTCGACATGCCAAGCTCGCAGAGTACCGTCGAGGGAAACCGAAAACAATGTTTTCTCATCGGGCGAAAACGCGAGTTCCTGAATCGCTCCTCGATGACCACGACATGTTGCATGTCGTTCAAACCCCGCCTCGACATTCCAGAGATGGATCTCGCGTTGGTCGTCGGCGGTTGCGATCCAGTGACCTGTTGCGCTAATAGCAATTCTACCGACAGACGCTGCCTGAGATAGTTCTTGAGTTGTCTCAGTGAGCGTGTCTAGGTCTAGGAAACGTAACTGGTGCTCGACACCAAATATCACCGATTGCTCGTCAGTCGAGAATATCACGTTCGTGCAGTGACTGGCATCGGCCGTATAGATCAGTTGACCATCATCGACCCGAAACAGTAGAAGCCGAGTTTTTTCAGTCGTGACTTCGTTCTCAAGAAAAACTTGCACTGCTGCGAGGTATCGTCCATGCGGCGAAAGCCGGATGGCATTGAAATGACTGACCTCATGAGACCGAAATAGTACGGTCTCTTTCGGTATCGAGTGGTCCCAAAGCCGCAACTTGCACATACCGTCACCGTCATAACTAGCTGCAGCGATCATACGACCGTTCGAAGTAACGTCGACGGCTTGCCAGTTTTCTGGACCCGAACTGTGTGTTTCGATAGGCAGGGTGGAATTGATTTCCTCGATCAGAACATGACTCTCGAGAGAGTCTGAACCGGCCACGACCAATGTTCCATCCGTCGTCGATGCGAAGTCATTGATCTTAGCGGTCGTTGTTCGGGAAGCGGACGGGCGGTAATGGATCTCGCGGTCGAATCGCCCGATTCTCCATCGATGGAGTTGTCCGCGACGGTTAGCGGTATAAACGAACTGCCCGTTTTCGGTAAATGTTCCTCGTGCTCTCGAAGTGCCGATATGCCAAACGTACTCCAATCGATTGGCGGCCGGTTCCTGATCCGTTGACATGAATCTCCGAATCCGCGCGGTGCCAAAACTATCGAGTAGCAAGATCCGAGTGCCTTGAGGATTGAAGCACAGTTCACAGAATCCCGATTGACTACTCTGCTCGAGTACCCAGACTCGTTTTGATAAGTTCCAAACGCGAAAACCAATCGGTCCGTCCAGGTAAGCGATGGCCACGTTCAGGGAATCGCGTGAGAAGGTCACAGCCGAAATCTTGGCTGTGCCCTGATGTTGGAACCAAACGACACCAGAACCCAGATTGTAGATCCGCGTGATGCCGTCTTCACTCACTGCAGCTAACCAATGGCCGTCTGGAGAGATTGCAAGGTCTTCAACGGCTCTCGGGTATCCTCCGAATTCTATCTCCTTGACACCAGTCGTCGCATCCCAAATGCGAACGAATCCATCGGTCCCGCATGAAGCAATGCGACGACAGTCCGGCGTCACGACGACTCCAAATGCGAGTCCGTCGTGAGCGGCTATCAAACGTTCCATACTCTGGCTGTGTACATCCCAGATTCGAACCGTTCCATCGTCGCCAGTGGACACAATGCGTTGGCCATCGGGAAAGAATACAAGTCCGTTGACTTCACCTTGCTGTGAATCGATTTGAAATAAGAGCTTGCCGCTTTGCGTTTGATAGAACCGGATGATGCCGTCTGCTCCCGCTGTAGCGAGTTGGGACTCATCCGGCGAAAGTACGATGTGGTAGAGTGCCTGTTCCACATCGTCAATCAGCTCACCCCGCATTTTTGTTTTCTGGTCTAACATAAACCATTCAATCCCTCGAATATCGGTTTGCCCATGTCGAGGGATGTGACGTTCCAGTATCTGCCGGGCTTCTCCTGGCTCTTCTTCCTCAAGAGCCTGGGCAGCAAGTCGCATGTCGGAAACATAGAATAGTGATTGCGCTCGTTCGCCATTTGCGACGGCCATCTGTCTTGCAGATTCGGTCGCGTTTGAACTGTCAGTCAACTGACGGTTGAGCTTAGAAAGCTGGGCTGCATGAACACTCAGCCCGATGAGAATCGCAATAAACGCGAGAAACGCGATCGTGCAACTGATACCAAAGACGGGATTCCTTCGTGTCCAACGCGCAAATCTTGTGATGATAGGGAGAGGTCGAACTTGTGTCGGGCGTTCCTCGAGAAACCGGTGAAGGTCCTCCGCTAATTCCCCTGCCGACTGATAACGCATCTCCGGCGACTTTTCGAGGCAATGCAGGCAAACGGCTTCGAGGTCGCGTGGTATCGTGCGGTGAATGCGTCGCAAAGGGGTTGGCGTGACTGTTGTCAAACGACTAATGATTTCTGCAACAGTCGTGCCATCGATTGGTCGGCGTCCCGCTAGCAACTCGTATAGAATCACCCCCAGCGAGTACACGTCCGCTGGAGGTCCGATTGTTGTCGAGTCTTCTGTAGCCTGTTCCGGAGCCATGTAACTTGGGGTACCAGCCCACTGACTGCTTGCAGTTCGCGAGAGATCAGTGTTGACGATTCGCGCAAGACCGAAATCCGTCAACATCGGAGTCCAAGCCAACTCGCCGGAAGCATGTGCCAGGTCGAGAAGCACGTTCGCTGGCTTGATGTCACGATGCAAAATCCCCGACTCATGAGCGTGATTGACAGCTTCGGCCAATCGCCGCACGATACCGGCGGCCAAAGTCGGTTCAATAGCTTGAGATTGGCTGGCCATCCATTCTCGGAGTGTCGGGCCGGAACAATACGCGGATGCAATATATGGAAACCCCGAGCACTCGCCGGCTTCGAACACGGGAATGATGTAGGGGTGATGGAGAGCGGCCGTCGCGCGGGATTCGCTGATGAATCTCCGTTTCTGGTCGGGATCAAGTACGGACGGCAAGCGGGGGATTTTCAGTGCAACCACCCGATCGAGAAGTTCGTCTTTTGCAAGCCAAACAACTCCAAAACCGCCGGCACCCAACTGTCGAACGAGCTGGAAGCGACCCAGTTGACCAGACGATAAACCGTTCGCTGAGTTTTGCTCTGGTTTCACTGCATCCGGCTGACACTCTCGCGGAAATCGCGGAATCGCGATTTCTTGATTTGTGGGCAGGTTCACTGGACCAGGCAAATGCGAACTTGAATCGCTAATCTCTTTGCTAAGGCTTTTCAGGTATTGATCGATTGGCGGTTGTGAGATTTCACTGGGCGGACCGATTTGCTTCAACTGCTCCATCAAGATGGGAAGTAATCCCGATGTGGAAACATTGTTGACGCGGTGGGCCCGCGAGTTCCGCAGCTCCTGTTCCAACATCTCGTGACCGGCAGCAGCTTCAGTCAACGAACAACATGTTTCACATTCCGCCAGGTGTTTGGTGATCCGGTTTTCTTCTTCTTCCGTGACATCCCCGGCCAAAAACCGGTCGATCACTGTGACGGAAAGGCAGACGCTCATAGTCCAGTATCCAACTGCGCGTGTCCATCGCCAAAACGCGGTGAAACCAAAACGTCTCGGAAGTATCGTGATCTGTTGCCAACACTTGGGCCGGAAGATTTCACAGCTTCATCCCTACAGTAGCTTCGATCAAAATATCAAATCGCAGCGGCCGTCAGTTCCGCAAGTAGAATGCAAAGTCCGAGGCCAAAAACAACACTTCAACTCTTAGCCGTCGAAGCACTCGAAACTTGACCTTATACACCCAAGATATGGGCTGGTCAAAGGTCTCTGCGACGACCTTTGGCGGTTGGTCGTTCAGCCAAACCATTTCGAATGCTGACCAGATCTCGCTGGAAAACTCTCCGCGAATTCGCTGAACGGCACAATTGAAGATGTGGGCATTAAAGTCAGCCTCCCACTCCGCCATACTGCCCGGTGAGATCGGATCATGAAATGGGGGAGCATTGCCACCATGCCCAGGAATGCCGGTGCTAAGTCGATTGGAATGTCGTGTTATCAATCGGTGAGTCACGGTTCCCAACCAGGACCGAAACTGACCTCGTAGGGGGTTATACTCAAATGTGCGAATAGAAATACTGACAGTCATAAGGACCGTCTGTGTCACGTCGGCTCCACCAGCCTCTTGAAGTCCTCGGCGAATACAAACACGGAATATCGGTGGACTATAGAGTTCTACAAAGGTAGACCAAGCTTCGTCATCCGCGGGATTTCGTATTCGCAAAAGCAAGCTGTTTCGCGTCGACGGCCATTGCATGAAGATTTCTTCTCATTTGCAATTTTTCGCCTCTGATATCTCTGAACGCCGATGTGAATGCCAACCATAACCGATGTACGTTCGCAAAGTAATGAAAATCTGAGAAAAAATCGGACTGGTTCCGAGATTGCCAGGAAGAACTGATCGCTCGACGGCTAGTAAACAGTAGAAACGTTAGAACTCCCTGCCCTGTCCAAATCAGTCGACAAGCGAGCGTGACTTGTGATCGTCGGCTTGTGCCTAGTGATACTACGCCGACGAACTTGATTTCGATCGGTCGCACTCTGTCGGCATGGCCAATAGTTGCCCTGCGTTTGTCGCGACCCCCTGTCCGAAGTGTCTGTCAAAACTTGACTCGACGATTTGCGAATGGAATGGTGAAGAATGGCAATGAAATCAAGATCTCGGGTCAACGTGAAACAAAACGCAACCCGCGGGGAAGTTCGATGGAATCCGCTTCTCATGAAAAGAGAACTGCAGCGAGAGATTGACAAAGGAAATCCTAGAGAGCGATTTGGCTTTACTTTAATCGAGCTGCTAGTTGTGATTGCGATCATTGCGATTCTGATCGCGTTATTACTTCCTGCGGTTCAGCAAGCACGCGAAGCGGCACGTCGCACGCAATGTGAAAACAACCTGAAGCAAATTGGGATCGCGTTACATAATTATCACGATGTTCATCGGACGTTCCCACCTGGCTACCGATTTATGGCGAACTCGAGTACGGACACAATCGGTGGGCCGACGGTATCTCTCCTAGCATTTCTCGAGCAGGGCAACATCGATTCTCAACTCGATCCCACGACTCCCTGGTATATGCAGTCCAGTACAATTGCTCAAACGACACTCCCAGCGTTTGTATGTCCAAGCGATACAAGTCGTCCCAAGATTACCAGTGACGAGTTTGGCGTCTTGGGTTTGCCATTTGGAGATACCTATGCCATTTCATCGTACGCCTATTCGATCGGATATGACGACGCCGTGTGCTTTAGCCCAGGGTTTGGCCCAAAATCTACGAACAAAAACGTTGGCGTTTTCTACGTACATTCCAAAACTCGGATCGCCGACATAACCGACGGATCGAGCAACACGATTGCAGTCGGTGAGGCCGCCTCCGGGTACGACTTGTGTCACGGAATCGGTTGTAGCGTTCCGCTTAGCGGCTGGACCGCAGGACATTCCTGGTTAATCGATGGAACAAACAAAGAGCACTATTTAGGGCTTGGCCTACAGTACGCTGGGGGACTGGCAAGTACCGTTGAGAAGATGAACAAAGAAGTGGCAACCGATGCCTACTTCCATGCTGTGAGCGAACCATTCAATACTAATCCGAGTTGGAACGGCGGCCCACACTGGGCCAGTAACTTCCGCAGTTTCCATGCCGGCGGATGCCAGTTCCTATTCTCTGACGGATCGGTTCAGTTTCTCAGTGAGACAATCGACCTAGCGACTTACCGAGCCTTGTCGACAATCCAAGGCGGTGAAGTTATCGGCGAGTATTGATGTCACCTAGCGATGTCTCTATCGCATCTCGGGGCACAATCTTCGTAGGGCTTGCTGCATGAATGATGTCAATCTCTTCGAAGAGATTCAGTCTCTTTGTCGCGAGTTTCGAAAGCAACTCAAGAACGGTAAGGCCCCGTTGCTAGAGCATTTTCTGCTCCGGGTGGATCAATCCGCGCAAGAGAACCTATTTCAGAACTTACTGAACTTAGAGCTTCAGTTTCTCAACAGGCAAGGAACTCCCCCGTCTTCGACCGAGTATCATCGCAGGTTCCCTCAATATGCGAGATCGATTCGGCAGGCGTTCTTCGAGTCGACGATGATGTCTCAAGAGGACATCGACACGCCTTCAACACATCAGACGATTCTCGTCGGCTTGGCATTTGATCGACGGATCGGGGAATATGAACTCGTGCGGGAGTTAGGTCGGGGTGGCTTTGGTATCGTCTATGAGGCCAAACATCTCCGACGCGGAGACCGTCTAGCTCTGAAGACCTTGCCTCCGAACCTTGAGGATCAGTCCAATCCCATCCAGAACGCCGAGCGACTGCACAAGTTTCGTCGTGAGTTTCGTTCGTTAGCAGAGATCAATCATCCGAATCTCATTGGTATGCAGACGCTGGAAGTCGCTGACGGCCAGTGGTTCTTCACGATGGACCTTGTCGAAGGAGTCGACTTTCTAGAATACGTCCGTCCGAACGGCACATTAGACGAACCGAGACTGCGCAAAGCATTATCTCAAATGGTTCGGGGGATCGCGGCTTTGCACGACCGTGGCATTGTCCATCGTGATCTCAAGCCGAGCAATGTGCTTGTCAGCCGTGATGGCCGCGTCACCATCCTCGATTTCGGACTGGTCGCTGAACTCCAACGGACGGCGAATCAAACCGTCTCGATGAGGTCTCGGCAATTTGCTGGAACTCCGCGTTATGCAGCACCGGAACAAATCTCTGGAACGAGATCACCTGCGTCCGACTGGTACGCGTTGGGAGTCCTCATCTATGAGGCACTCACGGGAACGGCACCATTTGACGGCTCATATGTCGAAATGATGTTGAAAAAACAGTCGGAGCCCGCCCCTCGCTTGAGCGATACCACAGAACTGCCTCATGATCTAGCAACACTGGTAGATCAACTTCTGCGAACCGATCCAGATACACGTCCAGCGCTACAGCAGATCCGCGAAGCACTAGGTATCGAGAGTGAAACAACTCAAGAGGACTCGTCAGGAACTTCATCGGATCTGACTTTTGCGTCTTCGAATGAGATCTTAGTCGGTCGCGAGCTGCAGATATCACAACTTGAGGCAGCGTATGAAGAATTAGTCTCGAAACAACAGTCCGTGATCACCATGATCAGAGGGCGTAGCGGAGAAGGTAAGTCGACGCTCGCGAACAAGTTCTTAGAACCGCTTCGACTAAACAACAGAGCAATCGTACTTGCTGGTCGCTGTTATGATCGAGAATCGGTTCCGTTTAAAGCGATCGACACACTGATTGATGCGCTTGTCGCTTTCTTTCGGTCTCGCCCGAGTGACGAGATACAAAGTTGGTTGCCAGACGATATGGCAATGTTAGCCCATTTGTTCCCGGTATTGCGACGTGTCGGAGCGATTGCCGATCGTTCCCATCCGGAAATTCGTGGCATCGACAGCCGACAAATCCGTTATCGAGCGTTTAACGCATTTCGCGATTTGTTGATCACGATCAGTCGCACGTCGCCCATCATCCTGTTTATCGACGACTTACAATGGGGGGATGCCGATAGTGCAGCGGCAATGTTTGAAGTCCTTACTCCTCCTGACTCACCGACAGTCATGTTACTAGGGAGTTATCGCAGCGACGAGGCAGACGATAGCCCGTTTCTTACCGAGTGGAGACAAAAGAATTCCAACGAATTGGGCCCGCTTAAAGAAACGCTTGTGGAAGTTTCACCATTTACCGAGCAAGAGTGTATACAACTCATCATGCATCGGCTCAGTGGCACTGGCGAAATGCCCATTGAACAGACACAGAAGCTCTACGAAGAATCACGGGGCAACCCATACTTTATCGATCAACTTCTTGAAGGATTCGATGAGCAAACAGGTGAGTTTCAAGCGGTGCCACTCGATCAGATCATTGCACAACGGTTGCATCGGCTTCCACCTGAGGCGGTTGAACTACTAGAGGTAATCTCCATTGCCGGGCAAGCCACCGCTATTGACGAAATCGTTGCAGTTGCCGACTCCACGAGTCAAGCCTATTCAACTTTGACTCACATGCGGAGCGAACGACTGATCCGACTCATCGGTTCTTTCGGACTGCAACAAGTCGATACCTACCACGACAAAATTCGAGAGACGGTACTCGATCACATGGAGAAGGATCGGCGTCAACATCTTCATCAATGCTACGGTGAGTACCTCGAAAACATCGAAAACCTCTCGGCTGATCGAATTCTTGAATCGCTTGATCACGACCCAGTTATGGGTGATAGCGGAGTATCCATTAGTAGCCGGATCTTCGATTTAGCTTATCACTTCCTTGAAGCAGACGACCCCAAAGCCTTCGGCTATCAGCTCTTGGCAGGTGAGCTTTCATATCAGGCCTATGCATCTGAGGATGCAGTTGAATTCTTAATCCGTGCTGAGGAAATTGCCAGTGATTTAACTAAGTGGATCCGATTTCGTTTGAACGAGCGGCTTGCTAGCTCATATGCGAGGCTTACGCAATTCTCTGCAGCGATCGAACGCTATGAGCAGGCGATCTGTGAAGCCCCATCTAACTATGCGAAAGCCTTCGCTTTCATTGGAAAGGCACAGTGTTATCAAAGCCGCACTCAGTATGAACTGTCCGTGGCTGAATTTGATCGAGCACTTGATTTGTTGGGTTCCTCTCGGCCGTCAAACCTGTCTGCATTGCTCGCCATTCCATTGTTATGCGCGCGAATTCTAATTGTTCCATGGCAGTGGCAGGTCGAGCGTCGAACTGAAAAAGTCGCCTCGCTCGAACTTCAGCGAACATCCTATACCTCACTCTCGAGCTTTTTGTTCGACTACGGTATATCGCCAGTGCAGTATCTCTATGCGGTGATCAGTCAGGCATGCATAGGCATTCGGGTGGGTAAGGCAGATGCGATAGCATTGGGGGTCAATTGTTTAGCCGGACATGTCGGGCAGGCTGGGCTACCTGAAGTGGGGAAACTCTTAGTGCGAAAATGTTGTCGTCTAGCTGAAGCTGCCAGCAATAGAGAGGCCAAAGGAATCTATTTCCTAGGGGACGCTGTCGCGAATGCGAATTCACGCTTACTGACTCTTGCAGACGACCAGTTTACCAAAGCGCTTCCGCTCCTTGAGAACTCTGGATCACACACGCATGCGAGTGTCGCCTCTCATTTGCATCGGCATATGCACGCAGTTATAGGCACTGTGTCTTCTGAACGGGAACTCGGGGAAAAGGTTCTTACCCTGGGTGAGCGTGTAGGCGAACCCCGGGCTCAATTCTGGGGACATTATGACATCGCAAGTGCTCTGGCGAGAGGTGGAAACATCGATCAGGCGAAACATGGAATCGAAATGGCCAGGAGGTCTATCGAAGGACAATACATGCATGTCTCCGAAGCGATCTTTACTGCCACCCAGGGCTACGTTTTCTTACAGGCTTCTCAGTACGAAGAAGCTCGATGTGTTCTGGAAGAATCTTGGCAGGCCACCAAGCGACGCAAGCTCTTTCTAGAATACATGGTCCATGCAATACCTTGGTTATGTGAAGCAATTACAGGTCCTCGATGGATGGACGTGTCGGGTGAAGTTGATTTGAACCGTCTCAAGCAGGTGTTGAGGTTAAACTGGATTCTGTACTGGTTTTATCCGAACTTGCAGTCTCCGATCCAACGATCTCGCGGAAGAGGCTTTTGGGCCCTTGGCAGAAGGAAGAAGGCAATACGTTGTTTTAGAAATGCGGTACGACTTGCGAGTCAACTTGGAGCGAACTACGACCAGGCTAGATGCCTACTTGACTTGGCTGCTGTGCAGGAGGAAGGGCGGGATGAGAATCGTCGGGAAGCGGTGGAGTTGTTGAGGAAAATGGAATCGGTCATTCCGTACGCTGAGCGATGGCTTCTGGGTGATCGACCAGAGATGGACTGTGTCGCCCCGCCGTCTGACGATGTTGAGTCCGTATGAGGTGTGTGTCACCGTCTGCCCTAGAACTCATTCTGTGTTGTGTCGGGGGCGTCGATGGCTTGAGCTGGCAAATGGCGTACAACGATACTTAGAGTGTCTTTGGTTCTCATGGTTGGTCGCCGACGGACTTTTGCCATCTTTGGAGTTGCTGTCGAAGTCTATCAGCTACGGCTTTGTGTTTCGGTTCATCGATGAGGTTTTCTAATTCGTTCGGGTCGGTTGTTAGATGAAACAGTTGTTCCTGGCTGATTTGTGGATAACGAATGAGCTTCCATTCTTGGGTGCGGATCATACGTTGGGACGAACGGAAGTAGCCGAAGACGGCCGGGTAGATTTCGCTTTGGTGACCCAACAAAACGGGTTTTAGACTTCGGCCACTAACAGACGCGGGAATCGTTACGTCGGCAAGGTCACAGACTGTGGGGAAGATGTCCCGCAAGTAACACTGAGCGGAACGTCGCGCGTTGGCGGGTATGTTCGGTCCGGCGATCACAAGTGGCACGCCGATCGTGTGCTCGTACATGTTCTGTTTGCCCCGCAAGCCGTGACTGCCAATTGCTAGGCCGTGATCGCTCGTAAAGACGACGATCGTGTTTTTAGCCTGATCGGACTTTTCTAGGGCCGTCAAGATTCGACCGACTTGGGCGTCCATATGTGAGATGACAGCGTAGTAGACCGCCAGCTCATCGCGAACCATTTTCTCCGTGCGAGGCCATTCGAACAGTTGTTCGTCGCGGCCGTCGTAGTTGCCATGATCGAAGGGGTGACGCGGAAGAAAGTTCTTCGGTAAAGGGACTTGATCGGGGTGATAGTGGAATTGTTTGTCCGTTGGCAGCAACAACGGGTCATGGGGAGCGGTGAAATTGACGTGCACGAAGAACGGGGCATCGTCTGAGGTTTTCGAGTCCGTTTCGATCAATGAGATTGCAGCGTCGGCGAAAGACGCACTGATATCACCGGTCAGACCGACGCCACGTTCCGGTTGTCTCTGACCATTCTCATCATAAAAAATCCAGCCACGATATCCGGTCACGGGGCGGTTGTTGGCATCGGTTTGAGGTTTCCACCATTTCCCGCCTCCGCCGCGATACAACCCCGCGGTGCGTTCGTATCCATGGTCGGTTGGCAACCCTTTGTTATGCCATTTGCCCACGTAGCCGGTCCGGTAGCCAACGTTTTTTAAGGTCTTGGCGAGTGTGGTGACGTCTGGTCCGAAGCCCTGACCGAAATCGAGCGAACCGTTCTCGAACCCACTGGACCCGGTCAGAATTTCTGCTCGGCTTGGCGTGCAAATGGGATTCGCGCAGGTGGCACGAGTCAAGGTTGTGCCGCGACGCACCAATTGATCGAGGTTTGGTGTGCGAATAACGGGGTTTCCGAGTGCGGCGATGGTATCCGGGCGTTGGTCGTCGCTCACGATCAGCAGCACATTCGGTCGCGACGAATTCGCCGAAACGATCGGCGAACTGACATAACTCGCGAGCAGGAAAATTCCGTACAGTTTCCAGAATTTCATCTTGGAAGACCTTGAAAGAGACAACAGTGGCTCGTCAGGCAATTCGTTATCCCGTAGAATAAAGTGAGTATGCCCGCCTGTCATCCTTCCTTATCTGTCGGACTTGTTATGAAACATTTCCTCCCGACAACTCTGTTGGTTCTGATTTCTTCCAGCTTCGTTGCGAGTGCTGCAGATACGACCGAGCAGGAACAACTCTTCGAACGCAGTATCCGTCCTGTGTTGGTGGAACGTTGTTTCGAGTGTCATTCGGGGAAGAAGCAAGAAGGTGGATTACGGTTGGATTCGCCGGAATTCCTTTTGAAGGGTAGTCTCAGCGGGGCTGCTGTCACACCGGGGAAGCTGCATTTGAGTCGGTTGTGGGACGTGATCCAATACGACGAAGGCGACATTCAAATGCCGCCAAAGGAGAAACTGTCGGATACCCAGATCGCGGCTTTTCGGACTTGGATCGAACAGGGGGCGTTTTGGCCGGAGTCGTATCAGCCGCATCTTGATAAAGATAACCAACCGGCGTGGTTGACCCATTGGGCGTATCAGCCGATTCAAAAGCCGGAACTTCCGCAGGTGCAGAACGTGGATTGGGTGAGAACTCCGATCGATCGTTTTGTGCTGGCGAAATTGGAACAAGCGGGCTTGGAGCCGTCGTCTTCGGCGGATCGGCGGACTTGGTTGCGGCGGGTGACCATTAACTTGACCGGATTGTCACCGACCTTCGAAGAGTATGCGGCGTTTGAGGCGGATCAGTCAGCGGATGCCGAACAAAAAGTGGTGGATCGTTTGTTGGAATCACCCCGCTATGGAGAGCGTTGGGCACGTCACTGGTTGGATGTCGCTCGGTATGCCGACACGAAGGGGTATGTCTTTCAAGAAGATCGGAACTATCCCGATTCTTGGACGTACCGGGATTGGGTGATCCGCGCGTTTAACGAGGATATGCCGTTCGATCGGTTCGTGAAATTCCAACTTGCTGCCGACAAATTGACGACTGCGGAAAACGCGTCCGAGCAATGTGCGATGGGTTTTCTCACATTGGGACGGCGGTTCCTGAACAACCGGCACGATATTATCGATGACCGCATCGACGTAACGACACGCGGATTAATGGGACTGACCGTTTCTTGTGCGCGGTGTCACGATCACAAATACGATCCGATTCCGGCGGCGGATTATTACTCACTGTATGGCGTGTTTAATTCGTCTGACGAACCGAAAAGCGAACCTTCTACGCTTCGGTTGACGGACAAAGAAAAGCCCCAGGAACCGTACGTGTTTTTGCGTGGGCAACCGCACAATCATGGCCCGCGTGTTCCGCGTCAGTTTTTGAAGGTCATCGAGGGCGACGATCGCAAACCGTTCGAGAATGGCAGCGGACGGTTAGAAATGGCCGAAGCGATTGTGAACCCCGACAATCCATTGACGGCCCGCGTGTTCGTCAATCGGGTTTGGGGGAAGCACTTCGGTAGTTATCTTGTGGACACTCCAAGCGACTTCGGCGTGCGAGCCGATACTCCCACGCATCCGCTGTTGCTGGATTGGCTCGCGCAGGAGTTCATCGATAGTGGCTGGTCGGTCAAGCATCTGCAACGGTTGATTACGTTGTCGGCGACCTATCGACAGGCGAGTTCACATCGGGAACACGCGGCGGCAGTCGATCCAGAGAATCGGTTGTTGTGGCGGATGAATCGGCAACGACTGGATTTCGAATCACACCGAGACAATTTGCTCGCCGCGGCCGGAACTCTTGATCTGACCATGGGCGGAAAATCGGTCGAGATGACGACCAAGCCATTTACAACTCGGCGGACCATTTACGGTTTCATCGACCGTTCGAATTTGCCCGGGTTGTTTCGCACTTTCGACTTTGCAAGCCCGGACATTCACGCGCCGCGTCGCTACGTGACGACCGTGCCACAGCAGGCGCTGTTCCAAATGAACTCGCCGTTTCTATTGCAGCAAACGGCTGAATTAGCCGAACGCACCGCCGCACCAGATGGAAGTGAAGTCACCACGGAGGAGCGGATTCATTCGTTATATCGAATCGTGTTCGGTCGGGAGCCGTCGGACGAAGAGGTGAGTCTTGGTCGTGAGTTTCTAAAAGGTACCGACGAGCAACCAGAAAGCGTTGTGCAGCATACCTGGCAGTACGGTTATGGTCACTTTGACGAGAACTCTGGGCGAGTCGTTGAATGGACGAAGTTGCCGTACTTCACGGGGTCGACTTGGCAAGGCGGACCGCAATTGCCGGACCCCAAACTGGGGTGGGTCAGTCTCAGTCAAACTGGCGGGCATCCGGGAGATAGCCCAAACTTTATGGCGATTCGACGCTGGACAGCACCGGCTTCGGGAACGGTTTCGATTTCCGGGACTTTGAACCATGCCGCGAAACCGGATCAAGGCGATGGCGTACGCGGGCGGATTGTCTCCAACCGTACGGGACAACACGGCGATTGGACCGCAGCACACGGTTCGGTGCCGACGTCTGTGCAGTCGATCGAGGTGAAAGCGGGAGACGTCATCGACTTTGTGGTCGATCGTCGCGCGTCACTCAGTCACGATTCGTTTACTTGGACTGTCCGCATCAATGGTGTTCTCGATGGGAACCGACGCGGGTTTCACTCTGCGGATGATTTCCAAGGTGCGATTCCATCGCCGCTGTCTCGTTGGGCACGCTATGCACAAGTTCTGATGCTCTCTAACGAGTTCGTGTTTGTCGATTAATCACACGTTGCGTTTCTGGTCGACGGGCTGCGTCTTCGCCTACACTAGTCGCACAAAAGGCACGCACATGCGCGGTGAATAAGCACCGGTATGTCTCTCATCCGGTCGGCTGGTTCGGTCTTCAGCCGTAAGCCGTTTGGTTGCAGAGCCTTGCGACAAGGTCGAGAACTAAGTCGCTGTGGCATTGCAATTGCTACTGTACGGAATCTGTTCCATCTTGTTCGCTTCCCGCAGTCGGTGATTCTGCCGATGCATTCGTCCCTACGTAAGATTCTCGTCGGAGCGATTTTCTTCGTTTGCTCCTGCCTGATCGCGATTTGCGCGTACTGCATGGCAGGGTGGAGTTTTCTCGAAGCCGTTTACATGGTGACGATCACCATTTTCGGAGTGGGTTATGGCGAGGTGCGTCCGATTGAGCAAACCGGACTCAAGATATTCACCATCGGATTCATCATTTCCGGGTGCACGTCGGCCATTTATTTCCTCGGTGGCTGCGTACAAATGTTGGCGGAAGGCGAGATCAACAAAGCACTGGGAGCCAGACGCATGACACGCGGGATCGACCGATTGAGTGACCATGTCATCGTGTGTGGCTACGGACGTGTCGGTCAGATCCTCGCTCGGGATTTGAAGGAAAGTCATCAACCGCATGTCATTATTGATGTCGAGAAAGACCGACTTCAAACCGCAGAGAGCGAGGGGCACCTCGTCATTTGCGGCGATGCGACCGACGAAACCATTTTGCAAGCCGCCGGTGTCGAGCGGGCACGCGTGCTGGCAAGTGTTCTATCTGATGACACGGCCAATGTGTTTATTACGTTGACAGCTCGCGGTTTGAACGAGCAGATGGAAATTATCGCGCGAGGGGAAAAACCAACCACCGAAAGCAAACTACTTAGGTCCGGAGCGAACCGCGTCGTACTCCCGGCCGCCATTGGAGCCAGTCTCATTTCTCATCTCATCACTCGGCCGTCGACGGAATCTCTTCTATCCGAGGCCCAGAATACCCAGGCTCTCAATGACGATTTGAACCGCATCGGGCTGCGAATGACCGATGTGCCAATTACCGCTCAATCCGGATTGGTGGGGTCACTTGTCGGTGATCTCAACGTGACGGGTATGCCGGGCGTTGTAGTGGTGGCACTGCGTCGTCAAGACGGCTCGGTGGAACGCAAACCCAAAGCTTCGGTCAAACTTGGAGTCGGTGACACGCTGATTCTACTAAGCCATCGCGAAACCACGATTCAATTGACACTGCGGACGTCCAGCTCCGCACCACGTCAGTATCGTGGAGTCAAAATGAGTTCGTGACACGGCTGCTATTCCACCAGAAGCAATGGATGGACATCACCATCGCTATCAAATCGTCCCATGACGGTTTCATGACCGGTGTGATATCCGAGGACCGATCGCAATTGCTTTTCTTGTAAGCTGCGATACAGCAGGAGTTGGTAGCTGCCGACCCGCAAGCGATATCCGCCGGCTTCATGCGGATCAACTCGGCGACCCTCATCGGTGACTGTCAGAGTACGCCAGTCAGCCGGGGAATTCTGACGATCTGGATGCCAGTCGAAAACAATCGGCAAGAACGCGCCGCCTGTGATTGGCATGTCGAACGTTAGTGAATTGGCGTCGCAAGCGAGTTTTCCAACGCAGCCTTCCACGAAATCATCCGGCAAGGGCAAAGGAAAGACACGCAGGCTTTGGTCGTCCGATTCCAACCGCCAGGCCCGAGTCGTTTTTTCTGGCGTCGGGACAACTCCACGGTCGAGGGGAAACCGGCTGCGAAACTGTTTTGTCGTGTCATCCAATCCGCGGACACAATCGGCAAAGATGGCGAAGCGATCCTGATGCGCGAGCAGAATCTGACGTTCGACGAACACGTTTTGTGATACCAACCACTGCAGTTCGACGAAGGTAACTTCTTCGTCACTGAACCAGCACGAACACCGCCAATCCGCGGACTCGCGGGGATCGTCATTGAGTTGCCAATTCCAATCTCCCGAAAGCCAAGAAACGCCGTTGGCAGACAGAAAGAGTTGCGGAGTCGGCTTGTGATGCGTGACGACAATCCGTCCCGACGGTCGACTCCAGTCCGACCGTAGACAGGCCAGTGACGAAAAATCGGATTGAAACGAGAGTTGTTCAACCGGCCCGGGTTCGATCGTTTGTTTGCTGGACGGTGGTTCGAGCAGCAAGTTGGGGTCATGCGAAAGGAGCGAACGAAACGCTGGGTCTTTTTTCTTCCAGCCTGCCAGAATCGCCCCCGTTGCTAGCATCGAAACGGCCTGGGGGTGGTTCTGACTTTGGGAGAACCGGCCGTTTGGGCCGAGCAGCGTTATTGCGCATTCGACCAAACAGGCGAATCGCTCGAATTGGTCGTCGTCCCTCCAGACGGGAACTTTCGCTGCGTGTCCCCATTCCGTGGCTCGTATCCACGCTGCTAACCATCCGCCAAGGTTTTCCAGCAGTTCCGCGTGCGGAGTCCCGTCTCCGTCGGACGACTCTTCCAGGCGATCCCAAAGCACGGCCCGTCCACGTTCGCGGAGAGCTTCCAATCCCGCAACATGGGAAAACAGTAAGCCAGTCGACCAAGCCAATTCGCCATTGCGGATAAATGCGGCGGTCGGGTCGCTTTCTTCCGGCGGGTGAGAAAGTGTCGTTGTGAGTGCCAGCCGCCATAGCGTCCAAAGGAGTTCATCGGGTAACGAACCATGATCCCAACGGAGTAACTCACAGACAACGAGCAGTTCACCCGTCGAAAGGAGTTCGTGTTCGTCACGATGAACGACCCACTTGCCGAGTTGTTGCACCGCTTGTTGACGGTGCTTTTTCTTGCCGGAGTGGAACCCTTTGCCAAGCCAAATGTCGAAAAGGACACCAGCCTGGTCCGTAGTGTTCAACACGTCTGCCGACCATGCAACTGGCGTGGAATCGAATCGCATGCCAAAGACCGACTTGCGTGTCGCTTTGGTCCCCAATCCAAAATTTTGCTTCCGTAAGCAAGCAATGACCGTTTCGACATCACCGGCGCGAGCGGCCTTTGTCAACTGGCGGTTGGCTTCATCGGACCATACGAGATGCCGGAGAAAATCCTCATCGGTCAACGCCGAGGCGGCCGCTGGAGAAATCGGAATCACGCCGGATTCATCAGGGAGTGTGAGAGTCATATCGCATTACCGAGAGGAAACGGGCCGTCATTCCAAGAAGTCAGGCGGTAGGTGTCGTGAGACCGAAGGAGTGTCTGGAATTATCGATCGCAGTGACCGAATTCCAGCCTTTGAGTTCTTTGTAAGGTAGCCGATGGCTGAGCGTTTGCAATCGGGAAGTCGACACGACATGATCGGTGCACACAGAAAGTTTACTCGCTGCTCTTTTGAATTGACATCATTGCAGGACTTGAAATATGCACACCCTGATTGGCCCTCGGCTCTCCATCATGATGTTTTTAGAGTTCTTTATCTGGGGAGCGTGGTACACGACCGTCGGCAACTACATGAATTCGCTGGGGTTGGGCGATTCGATCGGTTGGGCGTACACGGTCGGACCAATCGCGGCAATTCTGTCGCCATTGTTTCTGGGACTCGTCGCTGACCGATACTTCGCCACCGAACGCGTGTTGGCGATGATGCACTTACTCGGGGGGGCTGCTCTATTGGTGGCCCCGCAATTGGCGGAAATGTCTGCGGCTGCGGAGGGTGGCACGATCATTCCCGTGCTGAATTTGGATTCGGCTCACTTGCCTTTCATTGGCATTTTGTTGGTTCACATGTTGTTCTTCATGCCGACGTTGGGGCTGACGAACACTCTGGCGTTCCACAACATCACCGATTCGGAAAAGCAATTCCCGATGATTCGCGTGTTCGGGACCATCGGCTGGATTGTCGCGGGAATTCTGGTTAGCAAGATTCTCAAAGCCGATGCCACAAGCACACCGTTGATGGTGGCCGGTGGCGGGGGCATTGCGCTCGGATTGTACAGTTTTACGCTCCCGCATACGCCACCGCCGTCCGCCGGTCAGAAGATTACGATCGGCGAAGCCCTTGGCTTGGACTCCCTCCGCCTGATGAAGAGTTTTTCGTTTTCGACATTCATGATCGGTTCGATGCTGATTTGTATTCCGTTAGCGGCCTATTACGGGTTCGCTCCGGTTTACGTTGGTCAAGCGGGTTTTGAAGACCCCGCGTACATCATGACGTTTGGCCAAATGAGTGAAATCTTCTTTATGCTCGTGATGCCATTGTGTTTCGCGGCATTGGGGGTGAAATGGATGTTGCTTGCCGGCATGTTCGCCTGGGTGCTGCGATATGGTTTGTTCGGCTATGCAGCTCCGCATGGGACCGAATGGATGATTTTCATCGGCGTGTTGCTGCACGGAATTTGTTACGACTTCTTCTTCGTGACCGGTCAGATTTATGTCGACAAGAAGGCACCGAAAGCAATTCGCGGTCAGGCACAGGGGTTCTTGGTGCTTGTGACACAGGGGATCGGGCTGGGCGTGGGGGCTCAAATTGTGCAGCAAAAATTGATCAATCCCAGCCTGGACCCGACAACTGGCAATCCTGATTGGCAAAAGGTGTGGTACACCTGTGCTGCAATGGCGGGGATCATTATGGTTTTATTCCTGTTACTCTTCCGTGATACCGTCGCGAAAACCGACGAATCCGAAGTCGCCGAGGCTGCGCTCGATTCCACATCTCCAAGTACAACCGACGGGGAATGATCAGCTTGAAGATTCACTGCTGAGGTCTGATTGAAAGGGGCGGAGGATGTCTACCTCGCCCCTTTCGTCCATGAAAAATGACCACTGGCAAACCACAACGGACTTTGTCTCCATGTCTTCGCCCATCTCTGGATCTCTTCGCTGGCGATTGTCGGTGCTATGGGCGTTGCAATGGGGAATTACGGGGTCGACGCTCACTTATTTGCCGTTGTACTTCACGGAACATCGTGTCGATGCCCAACAACTCGGGCAACTGATGGCGGTGGCGGCATTGGGGTTGTTAGTGGCTCCATTGGTGGTCGGGCAGGTTTGCGATCGCTGGATGCACAGCGAAAAATACCTAGCGATCGCTCATTTCCTCGGTGGCTTCACTCTGACTCACATTCCCGAAGCGGCTCGGGTCTATGCGGAAACGCAGGACAACTTCCCAGTGCTGCTCGGTTTGATCGCCGTCTATGCCGCCGCGTATTTTCCCACGATTCCACTCGCGAGTTCGCTGACGTTTCGACACCTCAACGATCCGGATTCCCAATTCGGTTCGATACGGATTTGGGGCACTGTCGGTTGGGTATTGGCGGGCCTGGGTTTGTCGCTATGGTTAGGGCAACGTGAATTCTCCGTCTGGCTGTTTCAGACGTTTCCCGGTGGCGGAGTGTTGTTTCACGAAGCGGGAACGGTGTTCGACTTCCTCGGCTCACCGTCGAGCGACGACGCCTTCAACATCGCCGCGATTCTTTCGTTCGCCCTGTCGGCGTTTTGTGTCTTCCTACCGAAAACGCCGCCGCTGCACGTACGAACCGAGAAACCGTCCCGAGCCGAACGCAAAGCGAATCGTATGAAGATGCGTGAGCGGTTCGCGTTGGTGTCTGTCATGCGGCTGTTCTTCGATCCGCAATTCACATTGTTGATCGCGATTAGTTTCGCGATGGCCCTCGTCGTGCCGACATACAGTCTTGCAGTACCGATCTTGTTAGAACATCTCGGCATCTCCGGTCACTGGGTGCCGGCGGTCATGACGGTCGGGCAGGTTTCTGAGTTTCCGTGTCTGGCGTTGCTTCACTGGTGTTTGAAACGATGGGGGGCGAAAACAACGTTCGCGCTTGGAATGTTGGCATGGCTCGTCCGGTACGTCCTGTTCGCCGCCAATACGCCGATCGCCGTTGTGATGTTCGGCGTGAGTTTGCATGGAGTTTGCCACGTGTTTCTCGTCATCGTGGTGCAACTGTATTTGGACCGTCGGTGTCCGCCCGACACTAAAGCGACCGCCCAAAATATTTTCGCATTTCTGACACTTGGAATCGCATTGCCGTTGGGTTTTCTTCTCGCCGGTTGGCTGGGACGAATCTGCCAACTCACGACGCCAGATTTGGCGAACTTCTCACTCTTCTTTGCCATGCCAGCCGGGATCGTCGCCGTGCTTCTTGTGATCTTCTGGCAATTCGCCAAAGTCGATACCCGGCAAGACACCAACGAAGAACCAGAGCCTAGTGCTTAGGGACTAAAGCCGTATAAACCGTTGCATGGACGAAGGCGCGTCTTCTTGCCCATGCCTCTCGCCCGATCAACGGATTGGTGGTGCTTTGGCAACGTGGTCTCGGATGGTTTTTCTGGGGTAGGGGTGTGATGTGCTAATTGGCCGGTTAAAATGGAACGTAACAATTTCACGAAATCCGCCGAGCCGAGAGGACAATCCATGCCGACTCGTTCCGTTCTGCTGACGATTTTTGCGTGCTGCTTAGTCTGCGTGGCTGCTTTCGCTGCCGATTCCAAACCGTCGGTGAAGTCCGTCAACACCACTCCGGAAGGACTTTCTGAAAAAGTTGCTGCCGTCCTCGACAAGGCCGGGCACAACATCCAAACCGGTGAAGGTGATTTGGTCACGGTCTGGTTCGCGAAACTCACCGGGATTCCGGCTGATTTCGAACCGGGTTTCTACGTAAAGTATCCGTTCGAAGATGGCCAACTCATCGGGGCGATCCATGTGCCGAAGGGGTCGAAGTTTACCGACTTTCGTGGTCAAGAACTCCAGCCGGGCACGTACACGCTGCGTTACGGTCAACAGCCGATGGACGGCAATCACATCGGCACCAGCGAGACCGCCGACTTCTTGTTGGCATTGCCCGCGAAAGTCGACCAGGACCCGGCCAAGATCAAAATGAAAGACTCGCTCAACCAAAAGAGTGCGGACGCCGCCGGGTCCACGCATCCGGCGATTCTCTCACTGTTGCCAGAGGCGGAATCCAAAGACGCTAAACTCACCCACGATGAAGACAACGATTTCTGGATTTTCGAAGCCGGCGTTCCTGCGGAAATCGGTGGTAAGAAAAACCAAAAGGTGCCCGTGAAAATCGTCGTGGTCGGCCAATCCGCAGTGTAGTTTTGATGGAGAAAGGCGAGACATGGGCTATTCGACCATGATGTTCGGAGTGGACTTGGATCAGGTCCACAAGATCATCACCGAACGCGACACCGACATCTTGGCTACGGCCAAGCAAGCCGATCCCGAATCGTTCGAGCACAACCTTGACGATTCCGAACCAACGGCCGGCGAAGCGCTTGCTGCGATTATCAACGGCGGGCCGTTCGACCCGAATGCCGACCATCAATATGGCTACGCGTTTAAGCTGATGTGTGCAACAATCGGCGAATGGCTTCCCGACGACGACATGATTGGCGATTTGGAACCATTGGAATTGCAATCGCCGCTGGAGACTTTTCGCTGTCCGATCGACATACCAGCCAACCAGGGATTTCCGTTCATTGCTTTTCTGACGGCAGATGAAGTGAAACAGGAAGCCAATCGGTTGAGGTCCATCGATTTGTCATTCCCGATGGATGAAGACATCGAAGAAGCTCGCGAAGCTTACGCAAATTGCGTGAACGAAGCGGCGGAGAAAAACCTGGCCATTGTGACATTCTATTACTGATCGTCATGGACGGAAGTTAGCCCCATGAAGTGCCAACTATTCTTAATACTCGCGGCAACGCTGCCGTTGAGCCATTTCCACGTCATGGCGGAAACCGACACCAAACCCACGCCGAAAAAGGAACTGTTCCGTGGGCAGGTTGTGATTGTCAAAGACGCCTTGGAGAAACGAGGCATCACGGCATTCGCGGAAATGAAAGAGCAAGTCGCTTTGGAAACGCCGAATGGCGAGTTGCTGCCCATCGTCGCAGACTGGCGGGGGCGTGCGTTCTACCAGGACAAGCGGTTACGCGATCGCAAGGTGGAACTTGTCGGTTACAAACGCGATGGGCTGCCGTACTTACAGGTGCTGATGGTATTCACCTTCGACAAAGACGGCCAGCGAATGTATACCGACTACTGGTGCGACATCTGTTCGATTCCCATGTACGAAATCAAACCCTGCGATTGTTGTCAGCAAGATATTCGGCTGCGTTTCCAACCTCAGGATCTGCCCGACTATCTCGGCAAAGACGACGTCTCCGAAAAATAGGTCAGACTGTGCCTGACAACGACGATCTTGACAACACCGATTCGAATCCTAGAAGTAGTCAAGCACAGCTTGACCGACGCTGATGTCTCTGACGCAGGAAGCTGAAGAATGAGCCTTGCCCTCAATGCCCGATCCGCAAATTTGCTTCGCTCGACAGCCGAACGTTGTGACGAATTGCGGATTGCGAACCATCCCGTGACAGATCGGTACACCGTTTGGGACTTCGGTGTCGAAACGATCGGGGGTTTAGAAGCGGGATTGCTGCTGAGCCGGATTTGCATGGCCGACTTGTCGGACGTTTCGCTGACAACCAGTGAACTCGCGGGGATGGATTGGCCAACGATTGCCGTACGAACCGATCAACCAGTGCCCGCGTGTTTGTTTAGTCAATACGCGGGTTGGAGTGTTGCGGTCGAGAAGTTCTTCGGGATGGGCTCCGGACCCATGCGGGCGGCAGCCTCGCAAGAACCATTGTTCGACGAATTCGAATTTCGGGAGTCGAGTGAGCATCTTGTCGGCGTGTTAGAAACGGATGCGTTGCCCACGACGGAAGTCTTTGATTATCTCGCCGAGAAACACGGCGGTTCGCCGCGAATTACGCTGGCGGTGGCCCCGACCGCCAGCCAAGCTGGCAATGTGCAAATCGTGGCCCGTTCTGTGGAAACGGCACTCCATAAGTTGCACGAAGTCGGGTTCGACGTGAAACGGATCCGCAGCGGAATCGGAACGGCTCCGTTGCCGCCGGTGGCGACCGATTTTCTCAGTGGTCTGGGACGCACGAACGATGCAATTTTGTATGGCGGGCGTGTTACGCTGTGGGTGACGGGCGACGACGAATCACTGCAAGAGATTGGACCGAAGGTACCGGCCTCCGCATCTGACGATTATGGCCAACCTTTCGCCAAAATCTTCAAAGCCGCCGGTCACGATTTCTACAAGATCGACCCGTTGCTATTCAGTCCAGCGGAAATCGTGTTCCAAAATCTCGATACCGGTCATGTCTTCCGCTTCGGGCAGACGAACGAAGACGTGCTAAAGACGTCGTTCGGTTTGTCTTAATGGACTTCCGAAATTAGGTTTGACCGACACTCATGGTAACGATGAAGGACGGCAAAGAATGGTCCAGTAGCAAACTGTGATCGTCTACCTGCCAACTTCCATCCACGTTCTCAACCAGCCCCGTCGCCTTTGGCACGGTTGATAAATCGCATCCAACGGCGGTCTCGGGTATCGGATTCGCTGCCGTTGCCCTTACCTTGATCGCGTTGTTTCAAAATCCTCTGGATTTCCGACTCTCGTTGTCGAATCCGTGATTCCAATCGGCCCACGCGAGCCCGTTCCATCGAAAGTTCGACTTCGCCTTGACGCAATTTTTGGTTGAGGGTGTTTTCGAGATCGGTCATTCGTTCGCGTTGCTCGTCGGAAAATCGCTCCGACGGGAGTTCATCGATCGGACCGCGACCCCGGGTTTTGAAAATGCGAAGCGTGCGGATGAGTGACACAATATAGCGTTCGCGCTCCTCGACAGCCGTCTGTAGCACCATGCGGTCTGCGTGAGCGGCATCGACAGGGCCAGGGCGTCGTTCGAGTATTTCCAATTCTTCTTGAAGATTGATTTGCTCGTCGGCCGGGGATGGTTCGTCTGTTTCTTCAAGAGGCGGCGGGTCTTCCCCGAGCATCTCTGCCTTCAATGCCGCCCAACTGATCGAACTGGCGCTTTCGGTCGGAGTTTCGTTCCTGGGAACTGGGGAACCTAAGAAGCTAGACGGCATCTCATTGACTGACGGACGTCGCCCCAATTCCTCATCGAACCAGCGAGCCGCCACCTCACGGACCGCGGAGATCTCCTCGCTGAGTCGCGCAATCTTGGCGGGCGTGTCAGCTTCACGCCATTGATCGACCACTTCCGCGAAGCGTTGAGTGAGTTGCCATTGGCTTTCCACCATGTCCGCGGGAAACGCAATCTGTTCAGCCGGTTCCGCTGGTGGCGGAATGTCCGCTTCTTCCAGTCGACTCGCTGCCCATTCAAGGAATTCGGTCAACGTCTCGATCGTCGCTTCGTGTTCACGCACTTGCTGCGTCAACTCGGCGATCTGATCGGGCTGAGCCGATTCGGCTGAGGGGAAGCTGGGGTCCATCAGATTTCGCTTTGGTTCCATTCGCGAAGATAAACAATGTGCCTAACGCCTCGGGTTGGTTCGAAACGTTCTCTCTCGAACTTTATCTAAGATTAGGGTTTTTCGAAGAAGGACATGTTCCACGCTACGACGTTTCCCATGTTCATGGCACAATAGCACCCCCCAAGTGAAACTGAGAATTGGCCCGTTCTCAGACGTCAATTTTGGAGAATGCTACGATTAAAAATTGATATTCAAACCGTTGCGGTAGCCTAGCTCATAAATTGGGGATCGTCGGCTCAAGTCGGGATGGTTCGCGAGAGAGACACGGGACTTCTCCTTCCGTGTTGACGGTCGTAAGGGTTGCAATAACACATCATGCTTCGAAAACGAGACAACGGATGCGGGTACTGAGTTACAACATTCACAAGGGAATCGGCGGACGCGACCGGTTGTATCGGTTGGAACGTATTATCGAAGTGATCGAGGAAGAAAACCCGGACTTGATCTGCCTGCAAGAAGTTGACACCAACGTGCGACGGTCGAAGTACCACGACCAACCCAAATTGTTAGCCGACTACTTCAAGTTAGAAGAGTCGATGTACCAGTTAAACGTCAACTTGAAAACGGGTGGGTACGGCAACTTGATCTTGTCGCGTTGGCCTATCGAAACCCGACACCAGATTTCCCTTCGTCTGAACAAACGTAAGCCCCGCGGTGCACAGGCGGCAGTGATTCAATCTCCCGAGGGACCGTTTCAGTTGGTCAATTGGCATCTCGGATTGCTGGAGAAAGAACGTCGTTGGCAGGTCGATTACTTTCTAAAACACTACGCGTGTCAGGAGTGTTGTGAGCTGCCCGCGATGATCATTGGCGACTTCAACGACTGGCGGAACACGCTCGCGAATTCCGTGTTCGCTAGCGGGGATTTCTCGCAAGTGACCACGCCCATTTCCCGCTTCCGTTCGTTCCCGGCGTACATGGCGGTGGGATCGCTCGACAAGGCATTCATTCGTGGCGATGTCCACGTCCGACATGCCCGCATCGTCCGAACACGGCTGTCGAAAGTCGCATCAGATCATTTGCCGCTGGTTATCGACTTCCACATCGGTGAAACGGCATTAGAAAAGATTGTCGCCGGAGCGTGAAGGCCAGTCGCAATCATCGCCAGTTCTTGGTCAGAGACCTCGATTGATGGAGACAGATTACTGTCGGGGCGTTACGCTAGAACTTTTGGGGATCCAATCGGAAAGCTGAGGCGGAGGGCACGGCGATGGAATGGATTATCGGAATACTGATCGGGATAATTGTCCTAAGCCTCGTTGCTTTTCTGCTTATGCGTGGCCCGTTGGGACAACGGTTGGCAAAAATGGAATTGAACGAAGCCGTTCGTCGGTTTCGGCTGAAACGCGAGTCCCTCGAACACCGATTCTTTCAACTCGCTCAAGCCAATGGCAAACCACGCGGGTTGCGGTGGGTCGAGTGTGATTGGCAAGACGGTGTGAGTTTCGCTCGGGATGTGCAAACCGGTTTACTGACCGCGTTCGTGGCCATCAACGTGCACTTTGAAGCGGTCGAAGGCGGTGGAATGGAAGAGGTGGAAGCCGTCAGTACGGTTCGCGATGCCGCCGCCGTCTTTCACTATCAGAAAGGCCAGTGGGGCACCGGCGGACGTTGTCTCTTCAACATGAACCCCGCGGACGCCGTGTCACGACTGCAAGGACAGTATGAACCTGTCGTCGAGAGTGAATGGCGAGGGTGAGAAGATGATAATGTGATGAGGTCTGATGTGATGATGTGAGAAGACGAGTCGTTTCTCATGTTTTTCATCACATCATCACGCTAAGCCTCATCACATCATCAGGCGTTCGCGTTACGGAAATGCGAAGAACATCCCGGTGGTCACGGCGGCTTGATTGATCGCAGCTTGACCGTTTAGCGGGATTTGGTGGATCAACTTGGGTGCACAGTCACCCGGTCGGTAGTAGCCGAGCGGATAGATTTTCTTGCACACCGGATCGATCGTCGCTTGGTAAGGCAGACCGACAAGTTGCAGGCCAAACTTCCCGGCTGAGAAGAACGGCTGGAAGATGTCGTGATGACTGTGACCATACCGTTCGAGTTGTACGTCTTCGAAGTACAACGGGTTGTAATGAATGTTCGACGCTTCCCAGTGGAACACGCTCGGTGCAATGTTCCGGGCTTGGTAGGGACCGTCGGCGAGTTGAACTTCATCGGGGCAGCGGATGGTTTCATCGTCGCTGCATTTCTCACCATCCGGTCGCGGACATTGGAATTTCGTGCGGTCTTCCAATCGCGTCGCTGGATCGGGTTCGTAATCTGCGAAGGGCAGAATTTCCGTGATCTGCTTGAGTTTGTTCGGATCGCTGGGCAGCAAATCGCGACGTTCTTCGGTGGTTTGGTATTGAGCCGACTGCACGCCGCCGGGGCGAATCGCTTCGATTTTGTAGCTCGGCAAATCGCTGAGATCCGACTGAGCGAACGCCGATTGCCCACTCGCCGCCACTAGCACAACCGCTAACGGCAGCCAAGCGGAGCATCGTGTTTTAGAGAATATCCGCTGGTGAATGTTCAGCGGTGTAGTTTGGCGACTCTTGCGTGATCGCAATGTCATGTGGATGGTTCTCCCTCACCGAGGCCGGTGAAATCTGAATGAAGCGGGCTTTCGTCCGCAGTTCATCGACCGTCCGTACCCCCAGATATCCCATCCCGGCTCGCAACCCCCCTGTGAGTTGATAGAGCAGAGCATTGAGTGGGCCTTTGTACGGAACCCGTCCTTCAACTCCTTCGGGAACGAGTTTTTGAGTGCCCCCCGTCCCATCGTCCTGTGCTTGCCGATATCGTTCGCTGCTGCCTTTTGCCATCGCGCCGAGCGAACCCATGCCACGATAGCGTTTGAAACTCCGTCCTTGATACAAGATGCGTTCGCCAGGGCTTTCGTCGGTCCCGGCAAGCAAGCCACCGAGCATCACCGCGTTGGCACCCGCTGCGAGTGCTTTGACCAAATCACCGCTATACCGAATTCCACCATCGGCAATCAAAGGCACATCGGTTCCTTTGACGGCTTCGGCGGCGTGAGAAATTGCCGACAATTGCGGCACACCCACTCCGGAAATAATCCGCGTGGTACAGATCGAACCCGGTCCAATACCGACCTTGATTGCATCCGCCCCCGCTTTGAGGAGATCAGTCGCCCCTTCTTTCGTCGCGATGTTACCCGCGATGACTTCGATATCGTGCTGTTTTTTGATTTCCTTAACGGTTTCGATCACGTTCTTCGTATGGCCATGAGCGCTGTCGACGATGAGCACGTCCACGCCCTTCTCGATCAGAGCGTGCACCCGTTCATAATCTCGCACCCCGACCGCCGCACCGACCCGCAGCCGACCGCGAGCATCTTTCGACGCGCGAGGGTACTGCATATTCTTGTCGATGTCTTTGATCGTGATTAACCCCTTCAGATGGTATGATTCGTCAACCAGCAGAAGTTTCTCGACTTTATTTTCTAAGAGAATTCGTTGCGCTGAAGCCAAATCGGTGTCTGCGGCGGCGGTGACAAGGTTGTCTTTCGTCATCACGTCGGCGATTCGCGTGTCCTTGGATTCGAGGAATCGAAGATCGCGACGTGTCAGAATCCCTTTGAGGACACCGTTTTGCGTAATCGGCACACCGCCGATGTTGCGTTCGTCCATAATGCGAGCCGCTTCCCCGACCGACGCATCCGGCGGCAATGTGACCGGATCGACAATCACCCCGTGCTCGCTGCGTTTGACGCGATCGACTTCGAGAGCTTGCTGCTCGATCGAGAGATTCTTGTGCACAATCCCGATGCCACCCTCCTGAGCCATCGCAACGGCCATGTCACTTTCTGTGACAGTGTCCATCGGGCTACTGATAATTGGCACATTGAGGGGGATGTGGCGTGAGAGGCGGCTTTGCGTGCTGACTTCGGCGGGCATCACTTCGCTGTAGGCCGGTTCCAACAGCACGTCGTCGAAAGTGACCCCTCGGTAGGCGATGCGGTCTTGCATGGCGAGAATTCCATCGGAAGGTGAAACGATTTCCCTCACCGGTTTCGACATCCATCCAGAAGTCTGGATAGACCGCGATCCCGAAGCGGAAAGGGTTTCAAGCAGATTGTGGCAACATTCGCCCCAAATTGCCAGCCATCACCGAATGCAATTTTCGCATGCGTCCAACTGCCGTGCGGAAATCAGGGACTGGAATTCGAAGCAGGCTTGCGAACGCTGGGAAACTCGCCAAACTGACAACGTGCAATTGTTTCATAATCAACGGGTCGCAAGGAATCGACGATGCGATGGCGTGGACGACGGCAAAGTGAAAATGTGGAAGATCGCCGCGGTTCTCCCGGTCGGCGAGTCGCACTTGGCGGAGGTGGACTGGGGACGATCATCATCATTGTCTTGGTATTGCTCGGCGTGATCGACCCGCGTGCCTTGCTGCAAATGGGCGGTGGTGGCGGTGCACCCGCTCCACCAAATCCGGCGGCTCAGCAAGAAAATCAAGAACTTAAGGACTTCGTCAGCGTGGTTCTTGCGGATACCGAAGACGTTTGGAACGAGGTGTTCCAAGACCAGTTCGGCCGACAATACCGTGAGCCCGAATTGGTGCTGTTTACGGGGTCCGTCAATTCCGGTTGCGGTTACGCCAGTTCGCAAGTCGGGCCGTTCTACTGCCCGGCGGATCAGAAAGTGTATATCGACCTCGGTTTCTTCGAGGAGTTGAGCCGACGGTTCGGAGCGTCCGGCGACTTCGCGGTGGCTTACGTGGTCGCGCACGAAGTTGGACATCATGTCCAGAACCTGACCGAGCAAATGGCACGGTCGAAACGAGGCGAGGCAACCGAAGGCAAGAACCAGATGTCTGTCCGGCTCGAACTGCAAGCCGATTTTCTCGCCGGGGTCTGGGCACACTACGGTCAGAAAACCAAGAAATTCTTGGAACCGGGCGACATCGAAGAAGCCATCAATGCAGCTCAACAGATCGGTGACGACACGCTCCAAAAAGAAGCCCAGGGACGCGTTGTGCCGG
Organism: Thalassoroseus sp.; assembly: GCF_984380535.1. Lineage (NCBI taxonomy): Bacteria > Pseudomonadati > Planctomycetota > Planctomycetia > Planctomycetales > Planctomycetaceae > Thalassoroseus > Thalassoroseus sp. The sequence continues at coordinate 3,689 of NZ_CFHRBF010000017.1, read as the reverse complement.
AGAACTTCACGCATGGTACATCGGCTCAACGTGCCCGCTGGTTCCGCAAAGGGTTCGAAACCGGCGAACTGTACCTGATGGATGAACTCTTCGAACTCCCCTACGACCAGTTGTAGATGGGATTCCGGTCTACGGCGAGACAGAAGCCGTTACGATCACAATTCCAATGGATCAGCACAACAGCTAGACAAGCACAACAGCTAGACAAAGGAGTGTGGCTGTGGAACGGAAAACAGTCATCGATTTCACGATTCTCATCGTGTCGTCTTTCATTGTCGGAATCGTCTACTGGGTGACCACCGACTGGAGCATTCCAATCAACTTTAAAAGTCCGGACGGCATCGCTCTCAAAGCCTATCAGCCGTTGTTCAAACAGGTTTCTTGGAGCATCGTGATGGGGCTGCTCGGCGGTATCGCGGTGACGACCGTTTGGGTTTTTATTTATTCCTTCTTTCAAAATATGAGTGATCGCTAGTCGGTCAGCGAGTTACATGGTCGAATCACTCATTTTGGAATTTGTTTGAGTTAGCTGCGTCGAACATAGACTGGAAATGCATCATGCACGCTCGACAGATCGTATTAACTTTCCTATTGGCGTTGGCGTTGCAAAACGCATATGCGGCGGAGCGACCGAACATCGTGTGGTTGTCGGCCGAAGACATCAGCCCGCATCTCGGATGCTACGGCGATCCCCATGCCATCACGCCGAACCTGGATCAACTCGCGAATGAGGGCGTCCGTTACAGTCATGCCTTTACTACAGCGGGTGTGTGTGCGCCGTGTCGCAGCGGGATCATCATGGGGATGTATCAAACCACGCTCGGCACGCAACACATGCGTGGCAATGCGAAACTGCCGAAGTCGATCAAACCGTTTCCGACCTACCTGCGGAAAGCGGGTTATTATTGCACGAACAACTCCAAGCAGGACTATCAATTTGTGACGCCGAAAGGCACATGGGATGAGTCCAGCGGCAAAGCCCATTGGCGGAATCGTCCGGACAAATCGCAACCGTTTTTCGCGGTGTTCAACTTCACCGGTTGTCATGAAAGTGGGATCGCGTCGAAATCCAAGTACGAAAGCGTCACTAAGAATCTCTCGGCCGATCAGCGACAAGATGCAAAGAAACTCACCACGCTGCCGCCGTACTACCCCGACACGCCCATCGTCCGCGAGGATTGGAAACGCAATTACGAACTGATCACCGCGATGGACGCCTGGGCGGGTGATTTGATTCAGCAACTGAAAGACGATGGACTTTACGAGAACACAATCGTCTGGTTCTGGTCGGACCATGGCATCGGTTTGCCTCGGGCGAAACGCTGGTTATACGACTCCGGCACACGCATTCCGTTGATTGTCCGCACGCCCGTTGCATTTCGAACCGATGACACCGCTACGCCGGGAACCGTCACCGATCGGCTCGTGAGTTCGATCGACTTCGGTCCGAGCGTCTTGAACTTGGCGAAGGTTGCCATTCCCGACCACGTTCAGGGACGTGCGTTTCTTGGTACGAATCAACCGGCAACGCGGGACTATGTCTTCGGTGCCCGCGATCGGATGGACGAACGCTACGACATCATTCGCATGGTTCGTGATCAGCGGTATCAGTACATTCGCAATTACGAACCGCTGAAGACGTACTATCAATACATGAATACCGCGGAGAAGGGGGCGACGATGCAGGAGTTGCGTCGCGTTCACGAGGCCGGTGAACTTCCGCCAGCCGCCGAACTCAACTTCGCCGCAACGAAACCCGTCGAAGAACTGTACGACACTGAAACCGATCCGCACGAAATACACAACTTGGCCAAAGATCCGAAATATGCGGATGTACTCAAACGCCTACGCCAGGCTCATTTCGATTGGGTCAGACGTACCAAAGATACTGGCTTGATCGCCGAACCGATTTTGGTCGAACGCGAAGAAGAACTGGGCGATCGGTATTCCATCCTTCGACAAGACGACGGTGATCAACTCTCGGCCGAGGTGGCTAAAGTGTCGGCGGCCGCGTCGGATGGTCCCAGTGCTCTACCGATTCTGAAGAATGCTCTCAATCACGATGACGCCGCCGTGCGTTACTGGGGAGCCGTTGGCATTGGCAACATCGGTTCGGAAGCGGCTTCCGCGAAAGACGCCGCCATTGCGAGCTTGGATGATGATTCGCTTGTCGTGAGGGTAGCGGCAGCGCGGGCGTTGTGTCGTCTTGGCGAGGAAAAGCAGGCCCTGCCGGTTCTCACCGACGTGCTGGAAAACGGTGCCCAATGGGAGCGATTGCATGCGGCGATCGTGCTCGACGAAATCGACGAGCAAGCCCGTCCGGTGCTCGATGCGATGCACCAAGCACTCAAACCACGCAAGAATCTCTACGCCAACGGCAAATACGTTGTTCGCGTGATCAACCGAGCCTTGAACGAACTCGAAGGCACGAACCGCACCGTTCCATAGCCTGCCGATGTTCTTGAAACTCAATAGATGAGTTGCAGTTGCGTCCGCACTAAAACGCCGTTGTCGCCGACTTTGATATCGCTACTCGGGTTTTCCAAGGGGACGTCGATGAGCCGACTCACGTCGATCGACAGTTTGATCCGCCGATCGTGAGTCGGAAAATAGTTCAGACCACAAGCGTATTCGGCCGCTGTGCCCAGTCGACCGTACAGCTTGGACATTCGGGCGTTGATGTCCACGCATTGCGGGATCAGAAACTTACCACCTTCGATGTAGAATCCATGTTGATCGATCGCTGCCGATGGAGTCAGTCCGGATTCTGTTCGAAGGTCGCCAATCGACCGGAAAATGTATTCCGCGTTGGCACTGAAGCCCTGATATTTGAAGGCGGCATCGAGGGAGTACACGGTCACATCGAAACCGGTCACGCGACCAAAGGTGTTGAAGAATTCTTCCACACGGATCCCGTTGAGTACACGAACGGTATCCACATCGGGCAACGGTGACTCTCCAAGTCGGCGATCCGATTGTGAGCCATAGGTCAGAGTTTGACCCAACGCGACGGCCAACTCGTCATGGTACTCGAAGTCGGTAATCCCATCGCCGAATTCAGCCAGCGGTGTCCACAGCACTTGGCCGGCAACAACGATCGCCTTCGGGAATTCACCCGATGCCAAGTTCGAAACCCGGTAGCCGTTGCCGACCATCGTTTCATAATGCAGGTCCTCCCCGATTTCCCCGAATGCCCAAATGCCGACGGTGCGATCGGGGCGGAAGAAATCGACAGGAACCGGACGATCAACCAGTCTCGTATCCATCGAACTGAGCATCCATTGCCGAACGCCAGGAATCTTGCGTCGCCCCGCGAGCAGCGTGAGATGTTCATTCACGCGACCGGAAAACCAGAAGTCCAGAAAATCGAGAACTTGGTTGCCGTCGGTGTCACCATCGATTTGGGTGTGGAATTTCAGGTCCGGATGGAATGCATGTCCGCTGAATAATAGGCGGGCTCGTTCGATGTCGAACGCACTGCGGTTCTCGTTGGCTGATTCCCGCTGAACGAGTGGCGGTGGCACGCTGTTATTCGATGCAAACCCAGAATAGCGAAACTGCCCGCGGACATTTGCCCTCAAGCGGAAGGACTGGCCATCTTCCTCACAGACTTCGAGGAACAAGCCGTCATCGTATCCAACTTCATACCATTCGGCCGTTGGTTCTGTATCTTCTGCACACCCAATGGC